>JBDSXE010000519.1:0-10299 GCA_039926325.1 Paracoccaceae bacterium
CGGATGCGCCTTTGAATTCAATGCGTAGGCAGATCAGGCTGCGGCGACTGCCAGCGTTTTAACACGGTGAGCCAGGCGCGACATCTTGCGAGCCACAGTATTTTTATGCATCACGCCTTTGGAAACACCACGGGCCAATTCCGGCTGAACGGTTTTCAGCGCGAGAGCTGCGGCGTCCTGATTGCCAGAAGCTAGCGCCTCTTCAACCTTGCGAAGGAAGGTGCGAATCCGCGAACGGCGCGCCTTGTTCACGGCATAGCGCGTTTCGGACTGACGGGCGCGCTTCTTGGACTGGGCGGTGTTTGCCATCTGTATCGGTTTCCGGTCTGGATAGGTAATCTGAAGTCGCGTCTTTAGGGCTGAGTCGGGGATTAGTCAACCTGCAAAAGCCGATCACTTGTCTGCGAACTTGGCGGGGCGTTTTTCAAGGAAGGCTGCCATGCCTTCTTTACGGTCTTCGGTGGCGAACATGGCGTGAAACAGGCGGCGTTCAAACAGCAGCCCTTCTGCGAGTGTTGTTTCCATTGCACGGTTGACCGATTCTTTTGCCGCCATCGTGGCGAGTGAGGATTTGCTGGCGATGGTTTGCGCGGCTTTCAGCGCCTCGGGAATCAGGTCGACGGCTGGTACGACCCGACTGACGAGGCCCGCGCGTTCAGCCTCTGTCGCATCCATCATTCGGCCGGTCAGGTTCATTTCCATCGCTTTCGCCTTGCCGATGATGCGGGTCAGGCGTTGCGTGCCGCCCATTCCGGCCACCAAACCAAGGTTTACCTCGGGCTGGCCGAATTTGGCGGTGTCAGCGGCAAGGATGAAATCGCACAGCATGGCAAGTTCGCAGCCACCACCCAGGCAATAGCCCGCGACGGCTGCGATAATGGGTTTGCGGATGCGGGCGATGGCTTGTGCTTCGGGGCCGAACAGGTCGGCGGCGAATACTTCAGCGTAGGTTTTGGTCTGCATCTCGCGCACATCGGCCCCGGCGGCGAAGGCTTTCTCGGTGCCGGTAAGGACAAAACAACGCGTGGCGGGGTCTTTGTCCGCAGCAGTCAGGGCGGCGGCAAGTTCCTGCATCAGTTTTTGATTGAGGGCATTCAACGCCTCTGGCCGGTTAAGGCGGATCATCAGGACGGGGCCGTGGGTTTCTGTGAGCAGGGTATCATACATTTGAGGACTCACTTCTGGCAGATGGGGCAAAAGAATGAAGAGCGGCCGGATTGGACGATGCGCTCGATTGGAGTGCCGCACACAACGCATGGCTCTCCCGTGCGGTCGTAAACCTGAAAGCGGTGCTGAAAGTAGCCAAGTTCGCCATCGGTCTGACGATAGTCCTTTAGCGACGATCCTCCAGCCTTGATCGCCTCGGTCAGGACTTGGCGGATGATCGGCACCAGCGGTGCTGCGTCAATGTCGGTAGCCTGACGGGTGGGATGCAGTTTCGCGCGGAACAGAGCCTCGCAGACATAGATATTTCCAAGGCCGGCGACGGTATGTTGGTCAAGCAACGCGGCCTTGATTGGGGTGCGACGACCCTTCAGGCGGTCCGTCAGGTAGGTTTCGTGGAAATCGTTGCCAAGCGGTTCCGGGCCAAGCTTTGCCAGCAGCGGGTGTTCGTCAGCTGTAGCAGTTGGCATCAGGTCCATCGAGCCAAAGCGGCGTGCATCGTTAAAGGTGATGCGAGGGCCATGATCCATTTGGAAAACAACGTGGTCATGCTTCTGCGGCATCGGATGGTCGTGGTAGGCGTCGCCGACCATCGCGCCAGAAATCAGAATGCGGCCTGACATACCAAGGTGGATCAACAGCGTCTCATTAGTGTCCAGGTCCGCGAGAATATACTTTGAACGTCGGCGCAAAGACAGAACCGTAGCGCCGATCAGGCGTTTGGCCATGTTCTTTGGCAAGGGAAAACGCAGGTCCGCGCGGTTTACGACGGCCTCGACGATGCGCTGACCCTCCATCACCGGCACAAGGCCGCGGCGGACGGTTTCGACTTCGGGTAGTTCGGGCATGGCATTCCCTTGGGCATATGGGCGCATTGCAGCTTGGCCCGGTCGGTCTATAAGGTGGCGCTGCACATGGACAGGCAAGATAAGATGAGCGAGACGACGCATTTCGGCAATCAGACGGTGCCAGAGGCTGACAAGGCCGGAATGGTGCATGGCGTATTCACGCGGGTCGCCAGCAAGTACGACATCATGAACGACCTGATGTCGGGTGGGGTCCACCGGCTTTGGAAAGACGCAATGATGGACTGGCTCGCACCCCGGCCGGGACAGAAGCTGCTGGATGTGGCGGGCGGCACCGGGGATGTGGCATTCCGGTTCTTGAAACGGGCGGCAGGGTCGCAGGCGGTTGTGCTGGACATGACCGAGGGAATGCTGGTTACAGGGCGGCAACGGGCCGAGGCTGACAGGCTGGCGGATCGGCTGGACTGGGTCGTTGGCGATGCGATGGCTTTGCCTTTTGCCGATAATTCGTTCGATGTTTACACGATCAGCTTTGGCATTCGGAATGTGACGCGCATTGGCGATGCTCTCCACGAGGCGTACCGGGTATTGAAGCCGGGAGGGCGGCTGATGGTTCTGGAATTCAGCCAGATTCCGAATGAAATGCTGCAAAAAGCCTACGATCTGTATTCGTTCAACGTCATTCCCGTCTTGGGGCAGATCGTGGCGGGGGACCGAGATTCCTATCAGTATTTGGTGGAAAGCATCCGCAAATTCCCGGAGCAAGACGCGTTTGCCAGCATGATTCGGGCGGCAGGGTTTGGTCAGGTTAAATATCGCAACCTGACGTTGGGTGTTGCTGCATTGCACTCGGGTTGGAAGATTTAGGTGCGGGGACCGCACAACCTTTGGCGGCTGATCCGCACTGGCGCGACATTCGAGAGAACTGGCGCGATGGATATTGCGCTGGAGGCATTCGGCACACCAACCGGATTGCGGATTGCGGCATGGCTGATCGGCTGGCCGTTCAAGTGGCTGGGACTGAAGGGCGATCCGGCATTGCCACCTGTCACGCGGGCGCTGACGGCATTAGGGCCGGCTTATATCAAGTTTGGCCAAACCTTGTCGACGCGGCCCGATATTGTCGGCGAAGAGATGGCCGAGCAGTTGAAATACCTGCAGGACAAGTTGCCGCCGTTCCCAACCGAACTGGCCCGCGCGATGGTAGAGGCAGAGTTGGGGCTACCGTTAGACCAGATGTTCAGCGAGTTTTCAGAGCCTGTTGCGGCCGCATCCATCGCCCAGGTCCATCGGGCGCGGCTGGTGGAAAGCGACAAGCTGGTCGCCGTAAAGGTGCTGCGACCGGGAATTGAAAAGGCGTTTCGGCGTGATCTGGACGCGTTTTATTTCGTGGCACGAACGATCGAGGTTCTGGCCCCATTTGCGCGCCGTCTGCGGCCCATTGATGTGATCAAGCATTTCGAGGGCGTAGTTGTGGGCGAGCTGGACTTGCGTCTGGAAAGCGCCTCGGCTTCCGAATTTGCGGTCAATACAGCCAAAGATGCGGGCTTTCAGGTGCCGCAGCCGATTTGGCGGCTTTCGGGTCGGCACGTCATGACGATGGACTGGGCCGAGGGGATCAATCTGGCGGACAATGCGGCGCTGGATATGGCGGGTCATGACCGAAAGGCCCTGGGCGCGCGCGTCTTGCAGCTGTTCCTAAGCCACGCGTTGCGTGACGGGCTGTTTCACGGCGATATGCACCAGGGCAACCTTAAGGTCGCGGCGAACGGCGATATCATCGCCTATGATTTCGGCATCATGGGTCGGATTGATGAATATACCCGGCGCGTTTACGCTGAGATTCTGATGGGCTTCATCCAGCGTGACTATCGCCGCGTGGCAGAGGTGCATTTCGAGGCCGGCTATGTGCCTGCCGATCGCGACATCGACGCCTTCGCATCGGCTCTGCGTGCCGTCGGAGAGCCTATTTTCGGCATGGAAGCGAACCGGATTTCGATGGCGCGGCTGCTGTCCTATCTGTTCGACGTGACAGAGCGTTTCGGGATGGAAACGCGAACTGAACTGATCCTGTTGCAGCGAACCATGGTGGTGGTCGAGGGGGTGGCACGGTCGCTGGACCCCAATATCAACATCTGGGAAGTCGCGGGGCCAGTCGTACAAGGCTACATCAGCCGCAATGTCGGACCGATTGCGCTGTTGCGCGATTTGGGTCGCACTGTGCGGGTCTTGGCAAGGTTCGGGCCTAAGTTGCCTCGCATGATGGAGGATATTCTGATCCGCCACGCAGAACTGCCGCCCCCGATGCCGCCCAGACGGGCGGTGCCGTTGGGGTGGGCGGCGCTGGCTGGCGTAGTGCTGCTGGTGGCCGGCCTGTGGATCGGGCAACTGATTTAATCCTTTATTTTTCGCAAACCGGGCGTGAAAACTGGCCGCCACTTTTCCCTGATTTTCTTTAGCCCGGTTCGCGCAGGGCAGTGACAAGTGCGGTCGATACTTCGACCCCGCCGGCGAACATGGCCGTCACGCCGCTAGTGCTGTTGCGGATTTCGCTGATGCGGCCGTAATACTCCACCGCGGTTGAGCCAAGCAGAGTATCGCCCTGATAGCTTTCCAGCGAAAGATCATACACGCCTTTGGGCAGCGGATTTCCTTGCGAATCAAGACCCTGCCATTCGTAGTCGGTAGAGGCAGCGGGAATTTCGGTGCGCGAAACCTCGACTCCACTGGCGTCTTTTGTCACCAGAACCGCCTTTGTGGCACCGACTGCGGGGTTCGGGGAAAGCGTCACCGGCTTTGCGCCGTCGAACTGGACAGGGGCCGCGATGCGTGCCTCTTTTCCCACCCAGCCGACCACCTGAGCCATCGACCCCAGCGCAGATTGCGCCAATTGTTGCGTGAGCAGAGCATTGGTTTTCGTCTGCTGTTCGACGCCGGAAAACGTCGCCAACTGGACGGCGAAATCATTCGCGCTCATGGGGTTGAGCGGATCCTGATTCTTGATCTGGGTGGTCATCATTTTGAGGAAAGTATCGTAATCCGACACCTTCAGTTTGGCGGTCGGCGTGGTCTGGCTGGGTGTCGTGGCGATGGCAGTGACGTCCATGGTGAGTCCTTTCAAAGAAGAAGGTCTAGCCCGGTTGATGCTGCGCGCATGCGGGGTGCAGCCTGGGGCGGCGAAACATCGGCGGGTTCGGTGAATTCGGTTGCGGTTTGAGGTTGGTCGTCGGATTTGTTCTGCCCCCAATGGCCAAAACTAAGCGACGCCGCATCAAACCCCGCCGCGCGAAACTCTGCGCGAAGGTCATCGGCGTGGCGCCGCAACAGGTCCAGCGTTTCGGGCCGCTCGACACTGAGCGTGACCTGGAGCTGATGGCCAGCCGTGATCAGCGCAAATCGAACGCGACCGAGTTCGATTGGATCAAGCGTCAATTCGACTTTGTCATGGTCAGCGCCGGATGCTGCTTTGACCACTGCGGTAGATATCGTTCTGGGCAACGCATGTGTGGAGGCGGTGTGAGCATCCGAAACGAAAGCCGTTTGCGGCATGGGGGACGGCGGCGTGTTGCGATGGATTGAGAGGGTAGTGAGGGGGGCGAGCGTCAGTTCGATGTTATGATGTTCAGGGTCGGTCGCTGCTTTGGCGACAGCGGAGGAGATCGTTTTGGGCAATGCATGGGCGGAGGCTGCGTGAGTTCCCGCTGCGAAACGTGTTTGGAGCGGGGCGGACGGCAATGCGTTGCTATGGATTGCGGTGGTAGAGGTAAGGTCAGCGACGGCTTGGGTCGTTTCGACGTGCTGGAAGCTGTCGAGTAACCGACCGCCCTGGCTTTCGGAGGTAAGGGCGGAGAACGCTTTGATGTGCGGCGTGGTTCGGTCGCTACCGAATGTTTGGGCAAGATTAGTCACTGGAAACGGCAACGTCATTTCCGGCGAAACCGTCGGTGAATTGGGCAACGGTGTCGGAGCCAACGGTTGCAGATTTGGGGTCTGAACTGGCACGGTGGGAGTTTGCACGGGCGCTGTGACGCTGGCTTGGTCTGGTATGATCAATTCGTTTGAAGTGGCCGGGTCGAAGGCCGATGCGGCCCGCAAATGCGGCACTGATATTGCTGTTTCTTGGGGAATTTGCTGCAAAGCGGCCAACGCTGTTGCGACGGGTTCCGACATGGCCTGATCCGCCAATTCGACGTCACTTTTCGACACGGGAAAAGGCTGTGATACGGTTGGTTGCCACGGAGAGAGCGTCTCTAACTTGGGTAAGTGCAGGATATCGAAAGAGGTTGGGGGGGCGTAAACAGACCGCACCGAGGCTTCTTCCGGTTCGCGCGACGAGGCCCCCAAGCCGATGTGGACGGCGGGTTGGGGCAAGATGGTGGGTGTAAAGCCTGATGCGCCCATTGAGTCTGGATCAAACTGGTTCGCGCAATCGTCAGAATTGAGTGACGTAGGTGGAAGTGAAGGCGCGTCAGCGTCCGGCGATGGCAAACTTCGGTTCGTATCAGCGATGGCGTCGTCGTTTTCCAGAGTGTCGCTGCCCGCCAAGATTAGAAACTGGTTTGTCGAATGAACATTTGGTCGAGGGTGTCCGCGATGTGCATGCGGTTGGATCGGAGGTTGAGCAAGGGCAGCAATTGTAGAGTTGCCGATTGAAGGAAGAACGATATTGGAAACCAAAGGGACCAATGTCGACACACGGGGCGGCAGATCGGTCACAGCAACCATAATACCGTCAATTTGCGCCATCATAGTGTCGAAACAGGTGCCCGCATCGGCGCCTTTGGCCGCAGGCTGCCCGGCGGTGACGGACTTTGCATAGGGGGCCGGTGATTGTGGGTAGTGAAGCGTGATCATTCTGTTCCGACTTCTACGATTTCAGGGTGATCATTCATTCAACTGGTTACCACCTGTTTACCGGATCAGCAGATAGTTGGGAAAATCCGCCTTAATTGGAGAAACCAATGCATCTGCCCATCATTCCTGATCCTGCATCAACACTCAGCCCTGCGCGAAAAGCTGTGCTTATGGACAAGGCCCGCGCGCTAGAGGCTGGTTTTCTGTCGGAAATGCTTTCGCACGCCGGGCTGGACGCACAGGACGGCACGTTTTCAGGTGGCGTTGGCGAGGGCCAGTTCACCTCTTTCCTGCGGGACGAACAGGCCAAGGCGATGGTGAAGCATGGCGGAATCGGGCTTGCAGAACAGCTTTTCAAGTCATTGGCGAGGCATGATCATGGAAAGGACTGAGCCAAGTGCGGCGCAACTGCTTGACCTGATCCACCATGCCGTGCGCGCATCCGAATTTGCGGCTTTGCCGGCCTTGCAGAGGGCCTTGTGCAAGAGCTGGACAGGCCGGGGTTCACATTAAACGCCGGTGAATTGCGGATTGTCAGGGACAAGGCGCAGCGCAATGCAGCCTGTCTACTTGCGGCACAGCGCGGTATCAGATCGGCTCGGTTACGGCTGGCGGAAATGCGACGGGCGGCGTCGGGGCTGGTGACATACGACCGTATGGGTAAACGCGCCGAGGTCAGCGAATGCCGCAAGCTGACGCAAAGACTGTAATTCAAATGCCCCCCATCAAGCTGGCAGCAATTAGCATTCCGTTAGAATTTTGACTGCTTGATGGGACTTGCATCCCAGATGGGGTGGCGCTTCCCGAAGTGTCGGGTTGCATTGGAAAGAAAGCCCAATCTGCCACCGGGTTTGGTGGCGCTACAAGCCGCACGCAAAGCGTCCGGCCGATCGCATAGGAAACGGAATGACGTCAATTTTGACCAACAGCAGCGCAATGGTAGCACTGCAGACCATGAAGTCGATCAGCTCTAACCTCTCCAAAACCACTGCCGATATCTCCACCGGCAAAAGTGTTGCCACCGCCAAGGACAACGCAACCGTCTGGATCACCTTGACGTTCGACGAATAGGCGCGCTGCGTAGTGATGAGGTTGGTCAGTTCGGTCGTGACATCCGTGGTAGATTGTTCCTGGCTGTAGCCGGTCAGCGTGCCGGTTGGGCCATCGCCGGAGTCCCACAGGTAAAAAGGACCAGAGGCCGCTGACACCTGATAGGTCTGGTCGTTGAGGGCGGTCAGGCCATTGGGGTTGGGCACATCGACGACGGGGATCTTGTAGATGACTTTGGCAAAGCCCTGATCGTAGTTGGCGTGCAGGTAGCCGCTGTCGTCAACCTCTACCGACACAAGACGGGCTACCGGGGTGCCATTCGTGCTTTTGCCGACTGGTGAATAGCTGCCCGCGAGCTGCGATAGCCCGCCGGGCGTGCCGGTTTTGCCAATGTCCAGCGCGATCGACCCGCCACCCGTGGTCAACGGAATAGTCCCCGTCGCGGAATCATAATCAGCACCAGTGACGGTGGTTATGGTGGCCAGAGTGCCGCCGGCGGTCGCACCGCCATCGAATACCACGGTGTATTCGCCGATGTCGGCCCCGCCCGAGGCTGAATCGGCAATCGTCATCGTCCAGGTGTGCGACGCACCCGTGGTCGGCACGATTGGCGTGAACGTGTAGTTCAGGGTCTGCGGCGTGCCGAGGTTGCCGACGTATTGCACCGACATGTGCAGCGGATCAGTGACCGAGCCAGCCTGGGTTGAAGCGGCAGGCAAGTTGGCGCGCAATTGCATTGCATTCGTCGGATTGGCGACGAATTCATTCTGGCCCAGCCGCACCGGCTGCAGCGCGGCCATGCTGTCGCGTGGAAAATCGCTGACAGTGCCATCGGGATTGGCTGGCCAGCCCAGCAAGACCTGACCAGCCGAGTTTCGCATTACACCGTCAGCATCAGCCCGGAATGACCCGGTGGTCGCCAGAGAAATTGGCAGTGTGCCGTCGTTGCGCTGCACCGCGTCGATGGTCGTCACCGCCATGAACCCCCTGCCATCCACCGCAAGGTCGGTCGAGTTCGACGTGCCAATCAAAGGCCCGCGTTCGTCAATCAGCCGCATAGACGTTGAACGAACACCCCCGGCGGAATAGGTCGTAGAGGCGCTGCCATGAATGACGACCGAATAGAAATCGGTCTGCGCGCGTTTATAGCCATAGGTGGACGAATTCGCGATGTTGTCGGAAATGGTGGCCAGTTTGTTGGCGTTGGCGTTCAGCCCGGCCACCCCCGCGTTCAGCGATGAGGATATTGTCATGGATAGCGCCTTTCTGCAGCTTGCCCTGTTGTGGCCAAGCTGCGTCCTGCGCCTTAAGATTGGCCTAACGAATAAAATGCCCGCCTTTGCTAGCGGTCTTTTCGCAGAAGAATGACCTCAATACGGTTGTTTCTAGGTGCCGTTGGGTCGGCTGTGACGGGTTTGCGGTCGGCATGACCAGAGATTCGCGCGATGCGTTCGGTCGGCGTGCCAGCCGATTCGAGCAGGCCGCGCACCGCCTGCGCCCGTGACGATGACAAATCCCACGTCGGATTGTTGATCAAAACCACCGGGTAGTGTCGCACATAGCCATCGATGGCGATGCGGTTTTCCGTGGCATCCATAACGTCCGACACCAACGCCACGATGCTTTTCAGCGCATCGGTCGGCGTCGAGGTATCATCGTTAAACAGCGGCACATCCGGGGTGTCAAAAATCTCTATCACCAGACCTTCGTCGGTGACTTTCGTGACGACATGGGACAGCAGGCTTTGCATTGTCATGCTTTCGCCGCCGCGCCCCTCCAGCTGGCTTTGCAGACGTTTCAGCTGGTCCGCGTCGGTACCTTTGTCGGCACCCTCGGTCGTGCCCGCGGTGCCACCCGATTTCTTGTCGTCACCCGGCGTGCTGGCCGACATGCCGGTGCCGTTGTGGGCAAGCGTGTCGTCAGTGAACATGGAATCACCGCCGAACGCGCCATCGCCGCCGCCCGATACCCGATTGATCGGGATCGTCGGATTGAAGTAATCCGCAATCCCCTTGCGTTGCTTTTCCGTTGTTGCCCCAAGCAGCCACATCAGCATGAAGAAGGCCATCATGGCCGTCACAAAATCAGCATAGGCAACTTTCCACGCCCAACCGTGGTGCCCGCTGCTTTGTATAACCTTCTTCCGCTTGATGATGACTGGCGCGGCATTTGACTGCGCGACCATACCCTCACCCACATATACACCCAAGGTCAGGAATACAGGAACGCCGTTAAGGCTGCCTTAACCTGTGGGATTTTAGGGGTTTTTACTTGGTCTATTGGCGAACGAGACGGGCCGTGGCCGAAATCCCGATGGTCGCATAGTCGTTGATGAAGTGGCGCGCGGCCGACCGTGTCAGGCAGGATTCGACCCGTAGCGGCGCCTGACGCGATATCTTGCGGACGATGTTGGGCGTGCAGCCGG
>JBDSXE010000520.1:0-2537 GCA_039926325.1 Paracoccaceae bacterium
ACAGGGGTCCGGGGGTGTGAAACCCCCGGGGGCTGGCCAATCCGACTGCCCTTGCCCATCTCCGACGCCGATTGTAACAGCCCAGTATCAACACGGGGCCAATCTTGAGCATTTTCGTCCTACTCGCCGTCCTCGGATCGGCCTTGCTGCATGCCACCTGGAATTCACTGGTCAAGATCGGCACGTCGCGTCTGGGGGCGATGATCATCTTGTCGATCTGCGAGGTGCCGATCGGCATTGCCGTCGCAGTCTTCCGTGACGCCCCAACCGCCCACGTCTTGCCATGGGTTGCAGGCTCCGGTCTCGCGCACTTTTTCTACAAGTTCTTTTTGACCTACGCCTACGAACGCGGCGATCTGTCCCGCGTCTATCCCATCGCCCGAGGCAGCGCGCCGCTGGTCGTAGCCCTGTTTTCCAGTCTGTGGCTTGCCGATGTGATCACGGGCCAAGAATACATCGGCATCACCGTTTTGGGGGCCGGTATTTTGTTGATGGCACAGGGCGTATTCACCAGCGGCGAAAACCGCCGCCTGATCCCCTTTGCGCTTGGCTCAGCTGCCGCTACTGCCGTTTACACCCTGATTGACGGGCAGGGCGCGCGGATTGCGGGCGATGCCGTGGCTTATGTCGCTTGGGTTTTCATCGTCGATGGTATTGGATTTGCCTTGGGGATGCTGGCGTGGAAGGGCACGAGGATTGTGCCGCTGGACCGCAACGCATGGGGACGTGGTGCGTTGGCGGGGGCTGCTTCGTATGGCGCGTATGGCGTGTCGGTCTGGGCCATGACGGTCGCACCCATTGCCCTTGTCGCGGCGTTGCGGGAAACCTCGATCCTGTTCGCGGTGCTGATCGGCTGGCTTGGCTTTGGCGAGCGGATGTCGAAGGGCAAGGTTCTTGCCGCCGCCGTCATCGTGTCCGGCGTGATGCTGACCCGCTTGTGAAGATCGGGCGTTAGCCGATGCGGCTGGCGCTGCGATCCGGGAACATCTGCTGCGCTATCCCGGCGAAGGCGAGGTATAGTGAGGTTATGATCAGCCCCCAATGCACAAAGAAGCCTTCGGAAAAATCGACCCAGGCGGCCCAGAATGCACAGACCAGCCAGACCACCGCCATCGCCAGATTAAGCCTGTGCCAGCGTTTGGTCCGCGTTGGATGGATAAATTTCAGGTTCAGGAACATCGCCACCGTCAGCGCGATGACAAACGCCAGCACGACCGGATAGGGCGGTGCGACGGCGAACAGCACCAACACCACCATGTTCCAGCACGCCGGAAATCCCGAGAAACTTTTGTCCTTGGTCTTCATCCGGGTGTCGGCGAAATACACGACCGACCCGTAGACGATCACGATGATCGCGGTCCAGCCGGTCCAGCCCGGAAGCAGTCCGGACTTGAACAGCGCAAACGCCGGGATGAACACATAGGTCAGATAATCGACGATCAGGTCCATCAGGACGCCGTCGTACAGCGGCCAGTTCTTCTCGACATCATAGCGCCGCGCCAAGGGACCGTCGATGCCATCGACCACCAGCGCCATCACCAGATACAGGAACATCAGGCTCCACTTGTGATCGACCGCTTCCAGCATGGCTAGCATGGACAGCACGGCACCCGAGGCAGTCAGCAGGTGAACGGAAAGGGCTTTAAGTCGGATATCCATCTGGATTTGATGGCGCAAAAGCCGGGTCGAGGCAAGCCGTCAGGCGCGTGGATGGGCCTTTTCATAGACCTCCATCAGCCTTGCCGCATCGACGGCGGTATAAGTCTGGGTCGTGGAAAGCGAGGCATGTCCCAGCAGTTCCTGAATGGCGCGCAGATCACCGCCCGCAGACAACAGGTGCGTCGCAAAGCTGTGACGCAGGGCGTGTGGTGTGGCGGTGGCGGGCAAACCTAGCTGCATCCGCGCCTTTTCCATGACCAGCGCGATCAGGCGCGGGTTAAGTGGCCCGCCCCGCGCCCCCCGAAACAGCGCCTCATTCCGCGTCAGGCCAAACGGGCACAGCCGCGCATATTCCGCCACGGCAGCCTTGGCGGCGGGCAGCACCGGCACAAGCCGTTCCTTACCGCCCTTGCCGATGATCCGCAGCACGTCGGGCAACGGAGATGCTGCGCCGGTCAGTCCCAGAGCCTCTGATATCCGCAACCCGCAGCCGTATAGCAGCGTCAGCACCGCCATGTCGCGCGCGGCGATCCACTCCTCGGCGGATTGGTCGCCCACCCGGTCGATCATCGCGAACGCCGCATCTTCGCTGAGGGGTCGTGGCAGCTTGCGGCGGTATTTCGGCCCCCGCGCCGACAGGGTGACCGTCGCGTCGATCCCCTCGCGTTCCGCCAGCCAGCCGGTGAACCCCTTCACTGCCGACAGCGACCGTGCCAGTGTCCGCGCCGAAACCCCGCGCGCCCGCTCTGATGCCATCCATGCGCGCAGGTCGGTCTGGGGCAGGGCGTCCAGCAGCTTCACCCCCTCCGCCTCGCCGCGATGCGCGCCCATGAACGCCAGATACCTCGACACATCGCTGGCATAGGCGGTCAGGGTGT
>JBDSXE010000521.1:0-4365 GCA_039926325.1 Paracoccaceae bacterium
GCCACAAACACCGCTCGTCGTGATAAAACCCCGTCGCCATGCCGCACTCCCTTTTCACGCACCATGCCGCAACCTCCGCCCCTTGCGAACCCCGCGCGATTGCCCTTTCATCGGCCGTAACCCGAAAGGACCGCATATGACGCTCGTATTTTCGCACCCCGCCTCGGCACGTCACCTAACGCCCCCCGGCCACCCGGAGCGGATGGAGCGTATCGCCGCCGTCGAACGTGGTCTTGCGGGCCTGAACGTCAGCCGCCACGAAAGCCCCCTTGCCGATCCTATCGACATCCTGCGCTGCCATCCCGATCGCTATCTGACCCGCATCGCCAACGCCGAACCCACAAAGGGCATCATTCAGCTTGATCCCGACACATGGATGTCCACCGGCTCGTTCGAGGCTGCATCGCGCGCCGTCGGCGGTGCCTGTGCCGCCGTTGACGAGGTGCTGTCTGGCAAGGCCAAAAACGCCTTCGTCATCGCCCGCCCGCCCGGCCACCATGCGGAAACCGAAACACCGATGGGTTTCTGCCTGTTCGGCACGGTGGCCATTGCCGCCAAACATGCGCTGGATCATGTGAGAAAGGTCGCCGTCGTCGATTTCGACGTCCACCACGGCAACGGCACCCAAGACCTGCTGTGGAACGAGCCCCGCGCCCTGTTCGCCACCAGCCAGCAAATGCCGCTGTGGCCCGGCACGGGTGATCGCTCTGAACGGGGCGCGCATGGCCAGATCATCAACCTGCCCCTGCCGCCCGGCTCTGATGGCGTCGACATGCGCGCCGCCTATGACGCCGAAATCTTCCCCGCCCTTACCGCCTGGAAGCCCGACCTTATCCTGATTTCCGCTGGTTTTGACGCCCATCAGGACGACCCATTGGCCAACCTCAACTGGTCAACCGCCGACTACGCCTGGCTGACCCAGCGCCTGTGCGACTTTGCACAAGGCCGGGTGGTATCCTGCCTTGAGGGCGGCTATGATCTGGACTCGCTGACCGCTTCGGTGGCAGCACATGTGGGTGTATTGCAGGAGCGTTCCAATGGCTGACAAACCCGTCGCCGAAATGACATTCGAAGAGGCGATGCAGGCGCTGGAAGCCGTCGTCAGCCAGTTGGAAAAAGGCGATGTCGCGCTGGAGGCTTCGATCGCCCTCTACGAACGCGGGGCCGCGCTGAAAAAGCATTGTGCCGACAAACTGAAAGATGCCGAAGAAAAGGTCGAACTGATCCGTGCCGCCGAAGGCCGCGCCGTGGGCACTACCCCGGTGGAGGGGATGTGAACTTCCCCGACCTTCTGGCCGCCGACGCCAAACTGATCCAGTCCTGTCTCGATCAAGCCCTGCGAAATCACCCCGACCAACCCGTCATCCACGCCATGCGCTACGCGCTTAAGGGCGGCAAACGCCTGCGTGGCTTTCTGGTGCTGGAATCCGCCCGCCTGTTCGGCATCCCGCCCGAAACCGCGATCCATGCCGCCGCCGCTGTCGAGGCGCTGCACGCCTACAGCCTGATCCACGACGACCTGCCCGCGATGGACAACGACGACCTGCGCCGTGGCCTGCCCACCGTCCACCGCAAATGGAACGAGGCTACAGCCATCCTCGCCGGAGACGCCCTGCAAACCCTCGCCTTCGAACTTCTGACAGACCCGGCGCTTGGCTCAACAGAGGTCCGCATCGCATTGATCCAGAACCTCGCCAAAGCGTCAGGTGCCGAAGGCATGGTCCTCGGCCAAGCCCTGGACATGGCAGCTGAGTCCAACCCCAACCTCAGCCTGCAAGATATCACCACCCTGCAAGCTGGCAAAACCGGCGCCCTGATCCGCTTTGCCGCCGAAGCCGGGGCGATAATCGCCAGCCAAAACCCCGCGCCGCTGCGAACCTACGCCACCGCCCTCGGCCTTGCCTTCCAGATCGCCGACGACATCCTCGACGTTACGGGCGACCCCGGCAAAACCGGCAAACGCCTGCACAAGGACGCCGCCGCTGGCAAAGCAACCTTCGTCTCACTCCTCGGATTGGAAGCAGCCCAATCCCGCGCCAAATCCCTTGTAGCCGAAGCCGAAGCCGCTCTTTCTCCCTATCCGAACGCCCAAAACCTGATTGCCGCCGCCCGCTTCGTCATCACCCGCGAAAGCTGACCCATGAATTTCTAATCATCTTATCTTTTCAAAAATATCCCGCGGGGTGATGAGCGGTCAGAAATCCCCCTAGTGGAGGATTTCCGCGAAGATCGCCCGGTCCGTGGCCGGACTCAGGGGGTGTGAAACTCCCGGCGGCCTGCCAAAAGCGCCCCCGCTTTCCACCAATGCGCCAATGCCGTAAAGAGGGCGCATGGAAAACCGCCCCCTCACCCCGATGCTCGACCGCGTGCACCTGCCCGCCGACCTGAAACTGCTGTCCGACCGCGATCTGCACCAGCTGGCCGACGAGTTGCGTGCTGAAACCATCTCTGCCGTCTCGGTCACTGGCGGTCACCTTGGCGCGGGCTTGGGCGTTGTCGAATTGACTGTCGCCCTGCACGCCGTGTTCGACACCCCGCGTGACAAGCTGATCTGGGATGTCGGCCACCAGTGCTATCCCCACAAAATCCTGACCGGCCGCCGTGATCGCATCCGCACCCTTCGCACAGAGGGCGGCCTTAGCGGTTTCACCAAACGCAGCGAATCGCCCTACGACCCTTTCGGTGCCGCCCACTCCTCTACCTCCATCAGCGCTGCTCTTGGTTTCGCCACGGCTGCCGACCTTGGCGGTGATCCCGGCGATGCGATTGCCGTCATTGGTGATGGCGCGATGAGTGCCGGCATGGCGTTCGAGGCGATGAACAACGCGGGGGCCATGAAACGCCGCCTCTTCGTCATCCTCAACGATAATGAGATGTCCATTGCTCCCCCAGTTGGCGCTCTTTCAGCTTACCTTAGCCGCATCTACGCCGGAGGCCCCTTTCAGGAACTGAAATCCGCCGCCAAAGGCATGGTCAGCCTGCTTCCCGAACCGTTTCAGGAAGGTGCCCGCCGCGCCAAGGAGATGCTGAAAGGCATGACCGTCGGCGGCACCTTGTTCGAGGAGCTTGGTTTTTCTTACGTCGGCCCGATTGACGGCCACGACCTTGACCAGCTGCTGCCAGTCCTTCGCACCGCCCGCGATCGCGCCTATGGGCCGATGCTGATCCACGTCATCACCCAAAAGGGCAAAGGCTACGCCCCCGCCGAACAGGCCCGTGACAAGGGCCACGCCACTGCCAAGTTCGATGTTATGACGGGCGTCCAGGCCAAAGCCGCGTCCAATGCGCCGAGCTATACCAAGGTGTTCGCCCAAGCCCTGATCCGCGAGGCTGAATCCGACGACAAGATCGTCGCCGTCACCGCCGCCATGCCAGATGGCACCGGGTTGGACCTGTTTGCCGCCCGTTTCCCCAAACGCACCTTTGACGTCGGCATTGCCGAACAACATGGCGTCACGTTCTGCGCTGGGCTGGCGGCGGGCGGGATGAAGCCGTTCTGCACGATCTATTCGACGTTCCTGCAGCGCGGCTACGATCAAGTTGTCCATGACGTCGCGATCCAGAACCTTCCGGTCCGCTTCGCCATCGACCGCGCCGGGCTGGTGGGCCAAGACGGCGCCACCCACGCCGGGGCGTTCGACATCGCCTATCTTTCCAACCTGCCCGGTTTCGTCGTGATGGCCGCGGCGGACGAGGCTGAACTGGTCCACATGGTCGCCACCGCCGCCGCCCACAACACCGGACCAATCGCCTTTCGCTACCCCCGTGGCGAAGGCGTCGGCGTCGAACTGCCCACCAAAGGCGTGCCCTTGGAAATCGGCAAAGGCCGCATCATCCGCGAAGGCAGCCGTGTCGCCCTGTTGTCCTTTGGCACCCACCTTGGCGAAGTTCTGAAGGCCGCCGAATCCCTGACGCAGCGCGGCCTGACCCCCACCATCGCCGACGCCCGCTTTGCCAAACCGCTGGATCGCGACCTGATCCTGCACCTCGCCCGCACCCACGAGGCCCTCATCACGATTGAGGAGGGGGCGATCGGCGGCTTCGGCGCCTTCGTCCTGCACGCCCTGGCCGAACACGGCGCCCTGGACCGCGGCCTCAAGGTCCGTACCCTGACACTCCCCGACATCTTCCAGGACCACGACAAGCCCGAGGCCATGTACGCCCAGGCCGGTCTCGACGCCGAAGGCATCGCCCGCGGCGCCCTGTCCGCGCTGGGCATCGACAACGCCGCGGCGGCCGGCACGGGGCGACGGGCTTAGCCGCACGCCCCCAGGAACTTCCGCACCATGCCCGGCTTGGCCGGAGCCGGCGTCGCCGTCTCCGACAGCGTGATCAGGGCGATCGCGCCGGTCTTGCCGAACGCCT
>JBDSXE010000522.1:0-4228 GCA_039926325.1 Paracoccaceae bacterium
TGATCGCGCCGCCGCCATTTTGCGCCATGATCGGGGTGATCAGACGGGTCGGACGGATGACGCACATCAAGTACACCTCCATCCCCTTGTGCCAATCCTCGTCGGTGATATCGAGGAGGGGCGCGCGGGGGCCATGCCCTGCAGAGTTGACCAGCACGTCGATGCGGCCAAAACGGGCCATTGCGACATCGACAAAGCGTTTCACGTCGTCGGCAGATTGGTTGGATCCGGTGACGCCGACGCCGCCAAGTTCATTGGCCAACGCCTCGCCCTTGCCAGATGACGACAGGATCGCGACGCCAAAGCCGTCAGCCGCCAACCTGCGTGCGGCCGCCGCACCCATGCCGGAACCGCCTGCCGTGATCAGTGCTACTTTTTGCATGTCTTTTCCTCGGTTGATTGGGTTCGTCATGCCATGCGGCGGGGTCCAGCTCAACCCGTGGCACAAGGATGAGTATTTGTGAAAAAGCAAATCGTGGGGTTTGGGCTGTTCGGATGAGCCGCGCGATTATAGCTTGAAGGAACAACAAAACTTGGGAGGGGCTGATGAAGCTGTTTTATGGACCAAATTCCATTGCCCGCGCGAGCCTGATCACGCTGGAAGAGATCGGCGTGCCGTATGAAGCGGTGCGGCTGGATTTGAAGGCGGGCGGGCAGCGGTCGGGGGAGTATCTGGCGGTCAATCCCAAAGGTCGAGTACCGGCGCTGGTGACGGATCGCGGCACGCTGACTGAAACGCCGGCGATACTGACATTTTTGGCGCACCGCTTTCCAGATGCGGGGCTGCTGCCGGATGATGCATTCGACGCGGCACGGGCGCAGGAGATGAACGCGTATCTGTGTTCAACCGTCCATGTTTCGCACGCGCACCGGACGCGGGGGGCGCGGTGGTCGGATGATCCGGCGGTAATCGACGGGCTGAAGGTGAAAGTTGCACGGAACGTCAGCGACCATTTTGCCTATCTCGAGGGGCGGTTTACCGGGCCTTGGGTCTTGGGCGAGACATATTCCATTGCCGACCCCTATCTGTTCGTTTTGTCAGGCTGGATTGGGGCTGACGGGGTGGACTTGAACCAGTTTCCGCGCATTGCGGCGCATCATGCGGCGATGAAAGCACGCCCTGCCGTGCAACGCGCCCTAGCGGTCGAGGGCGCATGAGAGTTGGGCCGACGAACCTGATTACCGATGTGCCGGGGTTGCTGGTGGGCAATGCCGAAGATTTGGTTTTGCGGTCGGGGTCCACGGTGCTGCTGGGGGAGCGGCCGTTTGTGGCGGGCGTTTGTGTGATGGGTGGTGCGCCGGGAACGCGGGAGACGGACCTGCTGTCACCAGAACGACTGGTGCAAGAGGTGGATGCGCTGGTGCTGTCGGGCGGGTCGGCGTTCGGGCTGGATGCGTGTTCGGGTGTCGCGGACGGACTGCGTGCGCGGGGGCGTG
Source organism: Paracoccaceae bacterium (assembly GCA_039926325.1). Taxonomy (GTDB): domain Bacteria; phylum Pseudomonadota; class Alphaproteobacteria; order Rhodobacterales; family Rhodobacteraceae; genus Stagnihabitans. The sequence continues at coordinate 1,438 of JBDSXE010000522.1, forward strand.
GGTTTGCGGTGGGCGATCAGCGCGTGCCGATTGTGCCGGGGGCAATCTTGTTTGATCTGCTGAACGGCGGGCAGAAGGCGTGGGTTCGCAATCCGTATTACGATCTGGGTCTGGCGGCGTTGGATCGCGCGTCGGTGGCGTTTGAATTGGGTACCGCAGGGGCAGGGTTGGGTGCCATGACGGGGCGGTGGAAGGGCGGGTTGGGGTCGGCGTCGGTAGTGTTGGAGTCTGGGGTGACGGTGGGCGCGCTGGTTGCGGTCAATGCGCTGGGGTCGGTGACTGTGGGGGGCGGGCGGCAGTTCTGGGCCGCGCCGTTCGAGATGGGCGAAGAGTTTGGCGGACTGGGCGTTTCGGGGGAGTTGGCGTCTACGGGTGATCCGCTGCCGCGAAAGCGGATGGGGGAGGCGACCACGATTGCGATTGTGGCGACGGATGCACGGCTGACCCAGGCGCAGGCGATGCGGATGGCGGTGGCGGCGCAGGACGGCATGGCGCGGGCGATTGTACCGTCGCACACGCTGTTGGACGGCGATCTGGTGTTTGCGGCGGCGACTGGTGCAGTGGAGGTCGATGCGATTGTAGGGGCGTATCAGATTGGCCATGCGGCGGCGGTTTGTTTAAGCCGTGCGATTGCGCGGGCGATTTATCTGGCGCGACCCAGGCCAGGGGATTTGCAGCGGGCTTGGGTCGAGGGATAGGACGGTCAGGATTTCCTTACCCTTTTTGGGTGAGAAATTGCTTCGAAACTTACGCCATTTGTGGAATTATATCGGCATTTGAAACGGAGGAGTTTCAATGGCCACACGACTGGCGGACGGGCGCAATCCCGATAAAACCAAGCTTCAGGCGCAATCGTCCAAAGAGAAGGTTGCGATTGCCAAGGCCAACGAGATGGCCGAATGGCAGAAGAAAATGCGGCGCGAAGGCCGTGAAATCGATCGGGCGTTGGACGATCTGATCAAGCAGCGCAAAAAGGTTGAGGAAGCCATCAAGAACGAGAAAGACAAGCGCAAAGCTGTGAACGACGGGGTAAAAACAATTCTCAAGGGCTTCCAAGAAAAGTTGGAAGCGGTTCAGAAGAAAATGAAGCCGTTCCAATCCATTGCGCCTGAAAAGTCACTTCCGAAAGTCCCGATGGACGCCCTCAACGCCGAGGTGCTTCTTGTCGCGCTTGCCGATTATCTGATCTATTGGAAGTTTGTGCAATCGAAGGTCAAGTGACTACCAACGCTTCAGTGCTGACTCATCATGGTCCGTGGCGGCGACCCACTCGGCTCCACTGGCTGAGATTTCCTTTTTCCAGAACGGGGCGCGGGATTTCAGGTAGTCCATCAGGAATTCCGCAGCTTGAAATGCGGCGGCGCGGTGGGGGGCGGCGGTCGCGACCATCATGATCATCTCTCCGGGCGTCAGGCGGCCGTGACGGTGGATCACCAGCGCGTCGGTCAGGGACCAGCGGGCCTGCGCCTGATCCATCATGGCGCTAATCGCGGTTTCGGTCATGCCGGGGTAGTGTTCAATCTCCATCGCGGCCAGCTTGCCATCGGTATTGCGGACGATGCCCGTGAAGGTGACGATGGCACCGGCGGTGTTCGCGTGGGCAGCAAACGCGTTGGATTCCGCGCCAAGATCGAAGGGGGGGGATTGGACTGACAGCCGCAATTCAGCCACCTGTCATCGGCGGAAAGAATGCGACCTCGCGCACACCTGCCAGCGGGGCGTCGAAGTTCGACAGTTTCTGATCCACAGCGACGCGCAGGCTTTTGAGATCGGCGAAGGCCAGCGCGTAGCGGTCTTCACGGGTGGTCAGTTCGGCGATCAGGGCGCGGACGGTGGCGGCGGTCGTTTCCACGCGCTCGCGTGGCAGACCGATACGTTCGCGGACCCATGCGAAGTACAGCACGTCGATCATTTGTCGTCCCGCAAGAAGGGCAACGATTTGATGAAGTAGTCCCAGCCAGTGATAGCCGTCAACACGGCGGCCAGCCAGATCAGCGTCAGGCCGACCAGAGTTGCGACCGAAGAACAGCCGCGGGTGCCGCAGGAGCGGATTGGGTCGGCCAGATCCTTGGCCACCAGAAGATTATACTGGTCAATCGTCAGCCCCTGCCGTGCGATCCCCTCCAGATGTTCCAGTCCGGTTCCTAGAAACAGGACGGCGATGGCGACCATCTGGGCGGAGGTTTTCCACTTGGCCAGTTTGGTGACCTTCAGGAGCTCCGCTTTGTGACCGAGGAATTCGCGCAGGCCGCCGACGAAAACCTCGCGGAACAGGATCACAGTGGCGGGCAGGATCAGCCACGGGTTCATGCCGGAATAGCCGGTGATGATAAGAAGGGCGATCACGACCATCGCTTTGTCGGCAATGGGATCCAGCATCGCGCCGAACTTGGATTCCTGCTTCCACAGGCGGGCGAGGTAGCCGTCGAAGTAATCGGTGATCGCGGTCAACCCGGCGGCCAGCCAGATCAGCGTCAGGCCGACCAGAGTTGCGACCGAAGAACAGCCACGGGTGCCGCAGGAGCGGATCGGGTCGGCCAGATCCTTGGCCACCAGAAGGTTATACTGGTCAATCGTCAGCCCTTGGCGGGCGATCCCCTCCAGATGCTCCAGTCCGGTGCCAAGAAACAGGACGGCGATGGCGACCATCTGGGCAGAGGTTTTCCATTTGGAAAGCTTGGTGACCTTCAGAAGCCCGGCTTTGTGGCCAAGAAATTCGCGCAGGCCGCCGACGAAAACCTCGCGGAACAGGATCACAGTGGCGGGCAGGATCAGCCACGGGTTCATGCCG
>JBDSXE010000523.1:0-2833 GCA_039926325.1 Paracoccaceae bacterium
CGGCGGCGGGGTGGTGGGCACCCATGCAGGCAAGATCGCGGCGGGGATGGGCGCGGATGTGACGGTGCTGGATCGGTCGGTGAACCGGCTGCGTTATCTGGACGACGTGTTCGGCGGGCAGTTCAAATGCGGCTATGCGGATGCGGCGACGGTGATTGAGCTGGCGCGGGCTGCGGATCTGATTATTGGCGCGGTGTTGATACCGGGGGCGGCTGCTCCGAAACTGATCTCACGGGCGCAACTGGCGGAGTTGAAGCCGGGTGCGGCGCTGGTTGATGTGGCGATTGATCAGGGCGGCTGTTTTGAAACCAGCCACGCCACCACGCACCAAGACCCGATTTATGAGGTCGACGGCATCATGCACTATTGCGTCGCCAACATGCCGGGCGCCGTGGCGCGGACATCAACGCTCGCCTTGGGCAATGCAACCATGCCGTTCATGCTGGCGCTCGCTGACAAGGGCTGGAAACAGGCCGCAGCCGACGACCGGCATTTGTTGGCGGGCCTGAACACTCATGCAGGCAAACTGACCTACGCTGCGGTCGGGGCAGCTTTGGGTCTGCCAGTGATCAGTGCTGCAGATGCGCTGAAGGTCTAGGGCAACATGGCCCCCGGGCACTCCGGGGGCCAACCACAAATTACTTCCGCACCGCGACCAAAATCTCTTTCAGCACGTCCAGTTCGGTCGGACCGGGCGGCGGTGCAGGCGGCGTGACGGGTTTCGGCATCATGCGGTTCATCGTCTTGACCAGCATGAAGACCACGAACGCGATGATCAGAAAGTTGATGATCGCCGTGATGAACGCACCGTAGGCAAACACCGCGGCACCCGCCTCTTTCGCCACCGCCATCGTCGCCGGATGAGTTCCCGACAGATCGATGAACATGTCAGAGAAATTGATCCCTCCCAGGATCAGCCCAATGATCGGGTTGATAAGATCGCTGACAAGCGATGTAACGATGGCGGTAAAAGCGGCACCAATGATGATGCCGACCGCGAGGTCCATCACATTGCCTTTTGAAATGAAGTCCTTGAACTCTTTGATCATATCCTGTGTCCCTGATCCTATGGCCCGCGATTACGGTGCCCGTTTGCCTGCGTCAAAGCACAGGACCCCTGCACAATGGCACAGCCAAACCGCTTTTTAATGGGAAAAATTGACCTATGTTATGTGACTGAGCCCACAGGAGCGAAATCGTGAACATTCTTGCTGACTATCCCATCACCAAACGCTGGCCTTCGGTCAACCCGACCTCGATCCAGCTGTACTCGCTGCCCACCCCCAACGGCCAGAAAGTGTCGATCGCGCTGGAAGAGATGGGGCTGCCCTACGACCCGCACCTGATTGATTTCGGCACCAATGATCAGATGAGCCCGGAATTCCTGAGCCTCAATCCCAATAACAAAATCCCCTCGATCATTGATCCGGTCGGCCCGGGCGGCAAGCCGCTCGCGCTGTTTGAAAGCGGCGCTATCCTGATCTATCTGGCGGAAAAGTCGGGCAAGTTTCTGCCGGATGCCAACCGCTATGAAATCCTGCAATGGCTGATGTTCCAGATGGGCGGCATTGGCCCGATGTTCGGTCAGGTCGGGTTCTTCTACAAATTCGCGGGCAAGGATTACGAAGACAAACGCCCATTGGAACGCTACCGCGCCGAGTCTGCGCGCCTGCTGAAGGTGCTGGATCAGGCGTTGGAGGGGCGCGACTGGATCGCCGGTGAGTATTCCATCGCTGACATCGCGATTGGCCCGTGGCTACGCAGTTTCCGCGATTTCTATGGGGCGGGCGACATCACCGGCCTGCCGGATCGCAAGAACGTCGTGGCCTACATCGACCGTTTCTTCGCCCGTCCGGCGGTGCAGCGCGGCGCTGTGATTCCGGCGCGCAGCTAGCATACCCTCAACGCGGGGCGTCGAGTTCGGCGTCCTGAAGGGTGCAATCGCGGTCCTCATACATGCCGCAGACACGGGGCGAGAGGTCTTTGTTCAGGCAAATACGGACCTCTTCGATCATGGCGCCGTCGCAGGTGACTGTTACATTTTCGGCCGCAAGAGCCGGATTGCTTTCAAGGAACGCATCCTGAATGACCAACGCGGGAACTTTGAGGTCGCTGGTCATTTTGGCAAACAACGGCGGGATCGTCACATTGGCATAGGCCCTACGCAGGGTGTTGAAATAGGCGTCGGACGACAGGCCGCTGCAACGCCCGTGCTTTTTCCATTCGTGGAAGGCAAGGCCCGCGCCGCCCATGATGTCGGCCATCGCGGCGGTATCGGACCGTGATGGATCGGTTTCCGTGGTAACACAGTCGGACGGATAGCCGACCTTGTATTGCGGCCACAGGCCATGCGCGATGAACGTCAGCCCACGTCCCGCATCACATTGCGGATCGCCCCGCGCATCGCCCGTAAGTTGGCACCAGTTCGGGGACCATGACAGCGACAGGACATAATACTCGAACTCACCGGGCTTCCCTGATTGCGCCTGTGCGGGCAACCCAGCGAAAAGTGACCACAGAACATAGCAAAGCAAGCGCATTTTCACTTTCCCTCAGCTGGAAACAGCATTATAGACAGCCAACTTTCCGAAAACGAGACTACCGCGATCAAGGTCGCAGCCGTTTTCCCGGCCCGGAAGAGATTTGTAAAGGAGTGACCTTATGACCAAGCCGCTGATGTCCAAGGCCACCGCCGTCTGGCTGGTGGACAACACCACCCTTACCTTCAAACAGGTCGCTGATTTCTGCGGGATGCACGAACTCGAAGTGCAGGGCATTGCCGATGGCGACGTGGCCACCGGCGTCAAAGGATTCGATCCTGTCACCAACAACC
>JBDSXE010000524.1:0-5246 GCA_039926325.1 Paracoccaceae bacterium
TTCAGCCCCCAAGGAACGAACGGCGGACTTCGGGGTCTGCCAAGAGGGCGGCTCCGGTGTCGGTGAAGCGGTTGGTGCCCTGGACCAGAACAAAGCCCTTGTCAGCGATGTTCAGCGCCTGTCGGGCGTTCTGTTCGACCATCAGGATGGAAATGCCGGAGCGCGCCACCTCGATGATGCGGTCGAAAAGCTCGTCCATCACGATGGGGCTGACCCCGGCGGTGGGTTCGTCCAGCATCAGAACCTTCGGCTGGGTCATCAGCGCGCGACCGACGGCAACCTGTTGGCGCTGACCACCACTCAGTTCGCCCGCCGCTTGAAAGCGTTTATTTTTCAGGATGGGGAACAGGGTGTAGACCTGCTCCATCGTGGTGTTGATGTCATCGCGGCGTAGGAATGCGCCCATTTCCAGATTCTCCTGCACCGTCATGGACGTGAAGATGTTCTGGGTCTGCGGCACGAACGCCATGCCTTTGGCCACACGGGCTTGTGGCGAGAGGGCGGTGATATCCTCGCCGTTCAGCTTCACGCGACCACCGCGCAGGTTCAGCATGCCGAACACGGCCTTCATCGCGGTGGATTTGCCCGCGCCGTTGGGGCCGACGATAACGGCGATCTGGCCTTTGTCGACCGAGATGGTGCAGGAATGCAGGATGTCGACGGTGCCGTAGCCGCCCGTCATAGCCTCGCCGATGAGGAAGGGTTCAGCCATTGGCTGCCCCCTCAACAAATTTTCTGCGAAAATTCTGCAAGGAACGGATTTTCTGCGAAAATCCCGAAGTTGAATTTTCGCTAGAAAATTCGTGACGTTTTGAATTTTCGAAGGAAATTCGTGCTGTTGCGTCAGCCATTGGCTATCACCTTGTTCTTCAGCCCGGTGCCCAGATAGGCCTCGATCACACGTTCGTCGTTCTTGACCTCGTCCACCGTGCCTTTGGCCAGCACTTTCCCCTCAGCCATCACGATCACCGGGTCGCACAGGCGGGCGATGAAATCCATGTCGTGTTCGATGACGCAAAAGGTATAGCCGCGTTCCTTGTTCAGCCGCACGATGGCGTCACCGATGGTGTTCAAAAGGGTGCGGTTCACCCCGGCACCAACTTCGTCCAGAAACACGACCTTGGCGTCCACCATCATGGTGCGGCCCAGTTCGAGCAGCTTTTTCTGCCCGCCAGAGATGTTGCCGGCCTTCTGGTCCGCCAAATGGGCGATCGTCAGAAACTCCAGCACCTCGTCGGCCTTTTCGCGCAGGGCGCGTTCCTCGGCGGCTACGGCACCGCGGCGAAACCAGGCGTTCCACAGGCTTTCGCCCGCTTGGTTCGCGGGCACCATCATCAGGTTCTCGCGCACCGTCATCGACGAAAACTCGTGGGCAATCTGAAAGGTCCGCAGCAAGCCTCTGCCAAACAGCACATGGGGCGGCAGTCCGGTGATATCTTCGCCATCCATCGTCACGGTGCCGGACGTTGGTGGCAGGCGCCCGGCGACCACGTTGAAAAGCGTAGTCTTGCCCGCGCCGTTTGGCCCGATCAGGCCCGTGATCGACCCAGTGGCAATTTCAAGGCTGGCGCCATCGACGGCGCGGAACGCGCCAAAATGCCGATGCAGGTCATGGACCGCTATCATACTTCCCCCAGTCGCCGCTTCTTCGTGCCATTTCAGCATCTTCGCGGTCTGTCTTAACGTCACGGCCCGGAGTAAACCCCCGGGCCGCCTTAGTCAAATCAAGCGATCCGGTTCAACGGAACTTGACGGTTTCGTACTTGCCGTCCTTGATCACGAACTCTTTGTAGCGACCGGCGCTTTCGCCAGCCCCAACCAGCGTCACGCCCGACGCGCCATCATAGTCGATGGCTTTGCCAGCCGCGATCAGCTCCATCGCGTGGCCAAGCTGGCCCGGCAGGATCTTTTCGCCCGAACCGTCAGCAGGACCGTTCGCGATTTCCATGATCTTTTCTTTGTAGACCTTGGGATCGGTGGACTTCGCCGCCTGCATGGCCAGCATGATCAGCGCCGCTGCGTCATAGCTTTCCATCGTGTAGGGCGAGGTTGCGTCATAGGCTGGCGTATTGGCTTTGCCCATGTCGGCCAGGATCTTTGCACCGGGCGAGTCCGATTGCGCGACCTGACCATACGATCCGTCAAGTGCCGGACCAATGGCGATCGGCAGGCTGTCGCCGACCATGCCGCCGGGCAATTCGAACTTGGTGAAGGCACCCGAGTCCAGCGAAGCCTGGATGATACCCTTGCCGCCCTGGTCCAAATAACCGGCCACAACAAGGATATCGCCGCCAGCAGCAGCCAGAGCCGCCACTTCAGCGGAATAATCGGCTTTGCCGTCTTCGTGTGCGGCGTCGATCGTCACGGTGCCGCCAAGCGCCTTGAACGAGGTAGAGATCGCGTCGGCCAGACCCTTGCCGTAGTCAGAGTTGGAATAGGTCAGGGCAATCGACTTTACGCCATGCTCTTGCAAGATCTGGGCAGCGATTTCGCCTTCGCGCGCATCGGAGGGCGCGGTGCGGAAGAACAGGCCGTCATCTTCAGCGGTCGAAAGTGCAGGAGAGGTTGCCGATGGCGAGACCATGACCATGCCATTCGGACGGGCCACGTTCTGCAGGACGGCCCCGGTCACACCAGAGCAGTCGCCGCCGATGATACCTTTGACGCCATCAGCCGTCACCATCTTTTCGGCTGCCGTTGTGGCGGCGGCAGAGTCGGTGCAGGTGTCATCGCCACGGTCGGCCACGAACATCATCCCGTTGATCGCCTTGCCGCTGTCGTTGACTTCTTTCATCGCAGCTTCTGCCGCGTTGGCCATGTGGCCAGTCAAGGATTCGATTGGACCTGTGAAGCCGATCAGGATACCGATTTTAACGTCTTCAGCATATGCAGCACCCGCAAAGAGGGCAGTCGCAGCCGAGGCAAGTAGCAGCTTTTTCATTGTTATCTCCCATGTTGGATCGCAATCCTGCCGTCGAACCTAGAGTGCCGCGAAACAAAAGAAAAGCGTCTTGGAACCCCGGTTTGGCCGACTTGCGTCACCCGACTCTGTGGCGGGCAAGAGATTTCTATCCAAGCGTGCTTGGTATTTCAAGCTTCAAATAAAATACCTCTGGCGGGGCGACATTTGCCGTTCTGCTGCACCGCGGCAGAATTAATAGCCGGGTCTTGACGAAAAACCCGATCATCGCCACCTTTAGTGGGAAGAAATGGTTTTCAAGGGAACCTGAATGTCGAACCGTTATGCCGTTATTACGCTGTGCGCTCTGGCCCTGACTGCCGGTTCTGCCCCGGCCAAGGCTGAAAAGCTGTTCGGCGCCATCGCCTTTTCCGCCACTACCGGCAAGGTCGGTACGGGCTGGAACTATGCCGCCAAGACAGAAGCCTCGACAGAGGCCGTCAGTCAATGTGGCGCTGATGACTGCGATACCGTCGTGGTCTTTCCGAACTGCGGCGCCATCGCGGTCGGTGACGGCTATGGCATGGGCTTTTCGGCGGATAAATCCGTTGCCAAGTCGGAAGAGACCGCCTTGTCTAATTGCACGGGCTACACGACCAACTGTCTGGTCATCCAGTCCTTGTGCAACCAAGGCAACTGATCGTCAGATCGACAACCGCCCTGCCAACGCGGGTATTGTCGGGGAACTTTGCGTTCCCCGTTCCCTATAAGGGGTGGTGTTGTAATGGCTGCGATAGCATTTGGAAAAATGCGACGGGCTGGCAAAACCGCAGGCAAGGGCGACGTTGATCACCGACATATCCGTCTGCATCAGCAGATTGCGCGCCTTTTGCAGCCGCAGTTCCATGTAATACCGCTTGGGGCTGCGGTTCAGATAACGGCGGAACAGGCGCTCTAGCTGTCGGGTTGACATGCCGACTTCTTCGGCCAGATCGGCTGGCGACATCGGATCTTCGATGTTGCCCTCCATCATCTGAATGACCTGAGACAACTTGGGATGCCGTACGCCAATCCGCGTCGGAATCGACAGGCGTTGCGTGTCCTGATCGGTGCGCGGGGTCGAATAGATCAACTGATCGGCCACGGTATTCGCGACATCCTCGCCCTGATCGTTCGCGATAACCTTCAGCATCAGGTCCAGCGAAGAGGTGCCGCCAGCGGTGGACCAGCGGTTGCCATCCATCACGAAAACCGACTTGGTCAGGTTTACATCCTCGAATTCCTCAAGGAAGCCGTCCTGATTTTCCCAATGGATCGTCGCCTTTTTGCCGTCCAGCAGCCCAGCCTTGGCGAGCGCGTAGGTGCCAGTGCATAGCCCCGCAATCGTGACGCCTCGCCGCGCCTCGCGCCGCAGCCAGTTCAGTACCGGTTTGGTCGAGGATCGTTGCACGTCGATACCGCCGCAGACCAGCAGAGTATCGTCGCGGTCAATCTCGTCCAGACCCATGTCCAGCTTGAACGAAGCGCCATTCGAACAGGTCGCGGTCTGACCATTCTCGCCCGCCAGTGCCCAGGAATAGACCGGATCACCGACGACGCGGTTGGCTATCCGCAGCGGTTCGATGGCGCTGGCAAACGACAGCATCGTAAAGCGGTCCAGCAGCAAAAAGACAAAGCGACGCGGCGCCTCTGCCTTGAGGGTTTGTGTGGCTTTTTGGGGCTGGATCGGCATGTTGCGACCTTGCATGTCGGTATTGGTCGATGGATATGGGTATTGCCAAGCCGCCGCAAGGCCATTCGGCGGCTTTCGCCCTTTGCAAGCGGGCGCTTATTCCTTATAGGGCAGTGCCACATGACAGACGGAGGGCAATTCCCATGATCCAGGGTTGGACAAAATCGGACTGGCGCGCCAAACCGCGGGTGCAGATGCCGGATTATCCCGATCAGGGCGCGTTGAAGGTCGCTGAAACGCAGCTTGCCAAGTATCCGCCGCTGGTTTTTGCCGGCGAGGCGCGCAAGCTGAAAAAGCATCTGGCGATGGCGGCTGAGGGCAAGGCATTCTTGCTGCAGGGTGGTGATTGCGCCGAGTCCTTTGCTGAATTCAGCGCCGACAATATCCGCGACACCTTTCGCGTGATGCTGCAAATGGCGGTCGTATTGACCTATGGTGCCAAGGTGCCTGTGATCAAGGTTGGCCGCATGGCGGGCCAGTTCGCCAAACCGCGTTCGACAGGGACCGAGGTGATCGGTGGCGTCGAGCTGCCGTCCTATCGTGGCGACATCATCAACGGGTTTGACTTTGACGCCGCATCGCGGGTGCCCGATCCGCAGCGCATGTTGCAGGCAT
>JBDSXE010000525.1:0-9285 GCA_039926325.1 Paracoccaceae bacterium
CGCCCATGCGCCGCCTCGGCACTGACATGGCCCGCGATGCAATGATCCAGCGCCGCCGGGTTAGACTTATGCAGGACTGCCGCCGCCGAGCAAGCGATGAACCCATCCAGCACCACCGGAATCCGCAAATCCCGCGCACGTAGCATCGCACCCGCCATCGCCGCAATCTCGCGCCCACCAAGACAGCGCAACACTTCCAGCGGATCACGCGACGGATGCCGCGCCAAACCAGCCGCAACCGCCACTGCCTTCCGCGCGAGGCCGGCATAGTCAACGCCCGTGCCGCGCCCGACCCAATCAGCGGGCTGACCGCCAAACAACGCGCAGGCAATCGCCGCAGCAGCTGTTGTGTTGCCGATCCCCATTTCGCCGGGCACCAATAGATCGGCCTTGGCATCGACCGCCGACCAGCCCACCTCAAGCGCCTGCGCAAGATCATCCTCGCTCATCGCCGCCGTTTGGGTGAAATCGCCGGTCGGGCAATCCAGATCAATCGCGTTGACCGTCATCGTCGCACCAAAGCACTTGGCCAGCTGATTGATCGCAGCGCCGCCCGCCTTGAAGTTACCAACCATCTGCGCGGTGACTTCTGCCGGGAAGGCCGAAACGCCCTGCGCCACAACGCCATGATTTCCCGCGAATATAGCCACCTGAGGCCGACTGATCAGCGGTTTCGCAGTTCCCTGCCAGCCAGCCAGCCAGATCGCGATGCCCTCCAGCTGCCCCAATGCACCCGGCGGCTTCGTCAGAACTGCGTTTCGCGCTTTGGCCGCCGCAATCGCCGCCAGATCTGGCGCGGGCAGTGCCAGCAGGAAATTGCGGAAATCGGCAAGGGTTTTGGCGGTGCTGTTCATTGGGTCCATCCCGAAATTCATGACCCATTTGCTAGGCCGATCCCCCAGCTTTGACCAGCCATCGCAGACCTTCGCAGCACCATTCCCGACATGCCAAACGCAAAACGGCGGCCCCTAGGGACCGCCGTTCCACCATTCAAAATCAATCTCAGGCCGCGCGACCGATCAGCACGTCGCCAACCTTCTTTTGCGCGCCCGCTTCGTCAGTGCCCGCTACCGCAGCCACTTCGCGGGTCAGCCGTTCCAGCGCCGCTTCATACAACTGACGCTCGGAATAACTTTGCTCGCGCTGATCATCAGTGCGGTGCAGGTCGCGCACGACCTCTGCAATCGCCATCAGATCGCCCGAGTTGATCTTTTGTTCATATTCCTGCGCCCGGCGCGACCACATCGCCCGCTTGACCCGGGCTTTGCCCTTGAGCGTGTCCAATGCCTTGGTCACGAGGTCCGGCGAAGACAGCCCGCGCATACCGATCTCTGTCGCCTTGTGGGTCGGAACCCGTAGCGTCATCTTGTCCTTTTCGAACGAGATCACAAAGAGCTCGAGCGTCATGCCCGCAATCTCTTGTTCCTCAATCGAAATGATGCGGCCCACGCCATGCGCGGGATACACCACGAACTCGTCGGGGTGGAATTCAGGCTTCTTCGATTTGGTCATTCGGTCACTTCCTCAAGGGCCAAGCCCACACAGACGAGAATTTCTACGACGTGACTTTCGTCACGCCAATCCGATAGATTTTGTCGTCACAAAAACCTCACCCAGGCGAGCAGCTCTGGGCAGGTTTCGGGCATCCTTCATTGATTGTGAATATTGTATAACACAAAAATGGCCTGATTCCAACTGCCGCACACGCCAGATTCGCTCGTGCACACATGGAAACGCAAACAATTTCACCGCTTTGCGTTCGATGCATAGCAGCCATGCCGAATCGGCCCCAGTTCAGCCACCAGTTCCGGCGGTCTCCGAAAAGTACTTTTCAACCTTGCCGGTTTCACCGTCACGCTCCACCGCGTCGGGCATCTGGTCTTTCTTGGTTACGATCACCGGCCACATCTCAGCATATTTCCGGTTGAACGTCACCCATGCTTCCAGGTTCGGCTCTGTATCGGGCTTGATCGCGTCGGCCGGACATTCGGGTTCGCAAACCCCACAGTCGATGCATTCATCCGGATGGATGACCAGCATGTTCTCACCCTCGTAGAAGCAATCCACGGGGCAGACCTCGACACAGTCGGTATATTTGCAGGCGATGCAGTTATCGACCACCACATAAGTCATGGCAGGGCGTCCTTTATGTTGCGAAGCCTGACTAATTCAGCGGTGCGGATCATTCAAGGTCGGAAGATGTCGCATCCAGATCATCATACAGTCGTTGCGCCTCGGTCGCGGGTCCGCGCCGCTCACCCACTCCTAAAACCCGTACCACCCGGATGCGGTCGCCCTGTGGAAAGGTCAGCACGTCGCCCACTGCCACCCCATGCCCCGGTTTACCACAGCGCTGACTGTTGATCCGGCAATGGCCCTCTTCCACGACTTCTGTCGCCACTGCACGAGTTCTAAAAAACCGCGCATGAAACAACCACTTGTCCAGCCGAAGTTTCGGCTGGACCACCAGATCAGGGTTTGTGCCGGGACCAGACAATCAGGTCCGCAGCCGCAAAGCCGCTAGGACCGCAAACGGATTGTCCGGGTCAATGGGCTTTTCCACACGGGGCGGACGGGCCTCGTAAGTCTTCTGGCCCTTGCTGTCGTCCCGATCCTTGCGCGGCGGGCCACCCTTGCCCCGATCACCGCGTTCGCCTCGCGGTTCGTCACCTTTGGGCTTGCCCTTGTAGCCTTCGCGCCGCTCTCCATCCTTACGTCGATCTCGCTGACCCTCGGGGCGCGGCGGCCGCGGTGTTTCAACGACCGCCCCCTCAACCGCAGGCGCATCGCCAGTGGGAACAACCGCAGCGGCATCACGGCGCGGACGATCCGGACGCGGGCTGCGTTCTGCACGTACGGGGCGTTCAACACGCGCCGGACGCGGTTTCGGCGCCCATGTGAAGGTATAAAATGTCTCCATCTCGGGCGGCGCTTCTTCGACGACCTCCGCCACCACAGGTTCCTCTTCCGGCAACGGATGGATCAGCGACACCTCTTCCGGAACTGGGTTCAGCGAAACCGGCTCTTCCACAACCGGTGCAACCACAACCACGGCCGCTGCCTTGATCTTGACCCGCTCACCCTTGTCGCCTTTGTAGCCCAAGCCAGCCATCAGCCCGACGAACTGCTCCAGCGTCATGCCGGTGATCGACAGCATCTCTGGCGCGGCTTCGAAGCCCGCACGGCTGTCTTTGGCTCGCAGAAGATCCGCCAGCCGTTCCAGCATATCAATCCTGATCGCCCGCGCGCCCGCCGGATGATATCCGGCCAGCGTATAATGACTGCGCGGCACGTCTGGCAGGTTGGGGATCGTCACCAGACCAGGTGGCGGGCTTTCGGGAAAGTCCTGCAATCCGTTCCACAGCGACCACAGCACCAGTCGCAGCCGCGTTGCTGCCGGTTTCAACAGCAGCGGCAAAAATATCGTGAACTGGCCAAACCGCACGCCGTGCTTTCGCAGCGCCGACCGCGCCTCTTGATCCAGCTCTTTAACCTCGGTTGCCACCTGATCGCGAGAGATGACACCCATCGCCTCGACCAGCCGGAATGCAAACCCACGCGCAAGCCCCGTTAGCGCCTCGTCCCGCGCCATCGCCATCAGCGGCTCGAACTGCGCGGCTACCTTGCGGTCGATGAAATGCTGCGCCCGGCGACGCACCTTGTCGGCGACATCCGGCCCGGCCTCTTCCTCGACGAAAACCTCGACCTGCGGACGGGCAGCCTCGCCACCTTTGACCAGCTTGCCGATCGCAGAGTTCCCCCACATCAGGCCTCCCTGCGTGGTAAAATCCATCTCTGTATCGGGCGCGTTATAGAAACGGTCCGCGCGCAAATGGAATTCTGGCTTCAGTGCCGCCATAGCAGCCTGTCGCAGCGTCGCACCTTCGGTGCCCGTCCCGTCCTGTTGAAAACGGAACCCCTCAAGACGCCCGACGAACTCGCCTTCGACCGTCACTTCGCCCTTGTCATTCACCTCGGCCACGAGGGTCTCCTTCTGCTTCAACCGCCGCAGCAACACGCTGGTGCGCCGGTCAACAAATCTTTGCGTCAGGGCTGCATGCAGCGCGTCTGACAATCGGTCTTCTACAGCGCGGGTTTCGCCGCGCCAATGGCTTTCGTCTTCAACCCAGCCTTTACGCTGTGCAACATAGGTCCAGGTCCGAATATAGGCCAGCCGTTTCGAGATGGCGTCGATGTCGCCCCCAGCAATATCAATCCGCTGCATCGCTTTGGACAGCCAATCCGATGGAATGCGCGTCTGCGCCAACCCCCGCCCGGTCAAAAAGTCGAATATCCTCGCCAGCAACGTCAGATGCTCATTTTCTGACGCTGAGCGGAAATCCGGCACCCGGCAAACGTCCCACAACAGCCGCACCCGGTCCGGCTCTGTCAGCTTGTCATGCACTTCTGGCATTGCCGACAGCGCCTTCAACGCCAGCACGTCATCCGCATCCCGCGCCCTGCTCAACCACGGGTCAGAGGTCGGGAATTCCAAAGAACGTACCAACCGGTCAACGTTGCCAAACTCCAGCGCCGCGTTGCGCCACTGCAGCTTTCGGACCGGATCGAACTTGTGCGTCGCAATCGCCTCAATCTCGTCCTCGTCGAAGGGCCTAGCCTCGCCAGTTACGCCGAACGTCCCATTCTCGGTATGCCGCCCCGCCCGACCGGCAATCTGCCCCAGTTCCTGTGGATACAAAGCCCGCATGCGCCGCCCGTCAAACTTGGCCATCGACGAAAACGCGACATGCTTGATGTCCAGGTTCAACCCCATCCCGATAGCGTCCGTCGCTACCAGATAGTCCACGTCGCCATTCTGATACAAAGCCACCTGAGCATTGCGCGTCCGAGGTGACAAAGCCCCCATGACCACCGCGCAACCGCCCTTGGTCCGCCGGATCAGTTCGGCAATCGCATACACATTATCAACCGAAAACCCGACAATTGCCGACCTTTCCGGCATCCGGCTTATCTTTTTCGAACCTGAGTACGTCAAAGTGGAAAATCGTTCGCGCTTGACGAACTGGACGCCGGGTATCAGCCCCGCAATCGCCGGGCGCATGGTATCCGACCCCAAAAACAGCGTCTCCAGCAGTCCGCGCGCTCGCAGCAACCGATCCGTAAAGACATGCCCGCGTTCGGGATCGCCGCACAACTGGATCTCGTCGACTGCCACGAAATCCGCGCCAATTTCCAGCGGCATCGCCTCGACAGTGCAGACCCAGTACGCCGCCCGCTCCGGCACAATCCGCTCTTCGCCGGTAACCAGTGCCACCACTGACGGACCACGCTGCGCGACAATCCGGTCATAAACCTCGCGCGCCAAAAGACGCAGCGGCAGGCCGATCACCCCGGTTCGGTGTGTCAGCATCCGCTCGATGGCGAAGTGGGTCTTGCCAGTATTCGTCGGCCCCAGAACTGCCGTCACCCGGCCCGGATCGCGCGTCAAACCGTCCATCGTTCTGCCTTAAATATCCTGTCCGGCAAGCTCGGCTTCAATCCGTTTCACCGCGTCTACGACATCCGTCATATGTGGATTGACAGCCAGCGCCGCCTTGTAAACCTCCAGCGCCTTCTTCGGTTCGTTCAGTTGCTCAAAAATTTGGCCAAGTCCTGATAAAGCGCCGAAATGCCGTGGGTTCAGCGTCAGGGTCTTGGCAATGTCGCTGATCGAAGGCCCCAGTTCGCCCACCTGATAATACGCCGTCGCGCGTGCATTATACCCCTCGGCAAAATTCGGCGCATGGTCGATCAGCGCCGTGAAATGTTCGATCGCTTCTTGCGGATTGCCGGCACTCAGTGCGTCGCGCCCCCGTTTCAGCAGCAGATCCATCGCGGGCGACCCGCTTTTGGACCATTCGATCCAGATATTTTGCGTAATCTGAACCGATTCCTCATCGGTCGAGGTTTGCAATTGCTGGAACAGATCATCGAGCTTGGCCGTTTGAGCTGCGGCAGAGCCGAACGCCCACAAAAGCATTACTGCCGCTACGATACAGTTGTGCAAGACGCGCAAGGCTTTCATAACCTTAACGTAACGCAATACCCGCAGAATGCCAGTGGCCGCGGATCACGAAAGGAAGAACGATGACCAAGGTGATTGATACCGCCGTTGAACTGCTGTCGGCCAAACTAAGCAGCGGCTTTGACGGCACCGCCAAATTCGTGATCCCGGGCGAAGGTTCGATCATGCTTGACGGTGCTGGCGTCCACGAAGGCGATGATGATGCCGATGTCACCTTGACCGCCAGCGCCGACGTCTTCCAATCCCTGATCGCTGGCGAGTTGAGCGCCGCCAGTGCGTTCATGACCGGCAAGCTGACAGTGGATGGCAGCATGGCCTTGGCGATGAAACTGGGTTCGGTGCTGGGGTGAACGACGCCCCCCTGTTCGCTGAGGTTGCCGATGGTCCGGCGGACGGCCGCGCGGTATGGCTTGACGCGGGCGGCGTGCGGATCAGGGCTGCGATCTGGAACGCCAACGCCGCCAACGGCACGGTTTTTGTGCTGCCCGGTCGAACGGAATATGTGGAAAAATACGGTCGCGCCGCCACCGAGCTTGGTCATCACGGCTTCGCCACCCTGTCGATCGATTGGCGGGGACAAGGCATGGCGGACCGCGCGCTGCTCGACAAAATGTCCGGCCATGTCGGCAATTTTGACGAGTATCAGACGGACCTCGACACCCTTATCGCGTTTGCCAAATCACAGGGTCTGCCCCGGCCTTTCTACTTGATCGCGCACTCGATGGGTGGCTGCATTGGTCTGCGCGCCCTGTTGCGCGGCTCGGATTTTAATGCCGTCGCATTTTCTGCACCTATGTGGGGCATTCTGATCACCGCTTGGATGAAGCCCATCGCCAGCATCCTTTCGACCGCCTCTCGGATGTTTTCCTTTGACCACCGCTATGCGCCCGGCACGAACGCCAGCACTTACGTCATTGCAGCGCCATTTGTCGGCAACACCCTGACCACCGATCCTGAAATGTGGGATTACATGCGCCAGCAGGCCGTCGCCCACCCAGATCTGTCGCTTGGTGGCCCGACTTACGCGTGGGTGCGTGCAGCGTTGATAGAGTGTCATGCCCTGACCCTGCTGAAATCACCCGCCACCCCGGCAATCTGCGCCTTGGGAACCCGTGAAGGCGTCGTAGACAGTCGCCCGATCCATGCGCGGATGGCAAAGTGGTCAAACGGGCGGCTGGACCTTTACCCCGGATCGGAACACGAAGTCATGATGGAACGGCCAGAGACGCGCAATACCTTCCTGCGTCGCGCAGCCGAGTTGTTCGGCGCGAACCGCTGACGCGATTACAGTTCGATCTGTGTGAACCCGTCGCGCAGCGTCCTACCCCAAGCGTCGCTCATGGCGCGGAAACTCTCGTCCCCGGCCTCGATCCGCCGCCGCATCGTGACCTTGCAGTCGTCCTTGGCGACCACGCACAAATCCAGCGGCATCCCGACCGACAGGTTCGACCGCAGCGTTGAGTCCATCGACAGCAACACCGCCTTCTGCGCGTCTTGCAACGAGGTCGTGCGCTTTACCACACGGTCCAGAATGGGCTTGCCATACTTGTGTTCGCCGATTTGCAGGAACGGCGTATCCTCGGTCGCCTCGATGAAATTGCCCTCGGGATAGATCAGGAACAGCCGCATCTCACCGCCACGCCGCTGCCCCGCCACGATCATGCTAGCCGTAGCGCCTTGATTCATTGAGAGCTTTTCATCAATCTCGGCGCGAACAATCGCCAGCCGATCCCCGATGATCGAGGCGACCTGCAACATCGTCGGCGCCTTCAAGATCGAAGTTTCCTCGGTAGCATTCGGGTCATTCGCCGCATCACGCAGCTGGGCAAGCGTGGTCTGGCTGACAGATAAAGACCCCGCCGTCATGATGACAATAACCCGCTCACCGGGCTCTTCAAAGAAGAACATCTTGCGATAGGTCGAAATATTATCGAGCCCGGCATTGGTGCGGGTGTCAGACAGCAACACCATGCCTTCATTCAACAAAAGCCCTACGCAATAGGTCATCCGAACTCCCCGAAACTGCTGCGTAAGACCCTATTGCTGCGTCGCCAGAACCGCAACCGTCACATCCAGAGTTTCTTCGCCCATCGTGCGGGCAGACCCTCTGATCGGGGCCGCTTCTTGCGCGTCAAGACCGGAGCCCAGTCGGACATAGCGATCGTCTGGGCAACATTCGTTGGCGGGATCAAAGCCAACCCAACCCAATCCATCCAGAAACAACTCCGCCCAAGCATGCGCCGCCTCATGCGCCTCGCCCTCTGCATCCGCCAGCAAATAGCCCGAGACGTAGCGTGCCGGCAGCATTCGCGCCCTCGCGATGGTACACAGCACTTGCGCGTGGTCCTGACAGACGCCCTCACCCTGCGCCAAGGCTTCGGCAGCGGTGGTCTTGGCGTTGGTAGCGCCCGGCTTGTAGGCAATCGCCTCCGACACCACCAGCGATAGCGCATGGGCCAGCGACAACGACGTCTCGCCCTCAGCCGTATCGGCCAGCGCCCGCAACGCCGCGGTCATCGAAGTCGCTGGTGTTTCGCGCAGATAACTCAACGGCGGGGTCAGTTCGCGGTGCCCGCGCAACACGCCCGCCAAGTCGGAAGTGGAGACCTTTCCCCTGACCCGGACTTCGATTTCCTCAACCGGGCCCTTGATGGTCCAGCCTTGCACCCAATCTCCCGCGCCATCGCGAAACGCCCCGCCCGGCGTGCCGCCACTGACAGTGACATCCCATTCCAGCACCTGTTGCCCGTCGAATTTCGACGGCGTCAGACGGTGGCTTTGCACCACCCCCCTGACTGGATGGCCATAGCGATAGCGCGTCACATGGTCGATCAACAGCAGCATCAGCGCATGTCTCCGCTCAGGTAAGTGTCAACCACGGTGCCCGCCAGACTGGCGGTTTCACGGATGAACCGTGACAGGAATTCGTGCAGACCCTCTTCGAAAATCCGCTCCGGCGTCTCGCCTTCCAGCATCGCCTGCAACGCTGCCGCCTTCGCTTGCGCCTCTGTGTCGCGGCCATAAAGCTTGGCGATGCGTGACAGGTGGTTGTTGGCACCAGCGACACAGGTGATCAGCGCGCGGGGGCATTGTGGGTTAAGTATCAGAAAGTGCGCGATTTTACCGGCGGTCACATCGCCGCCATAGGCCCAGTGAAACGCCCGGTTCGCTGACAGTGCCCGCAGCAGCATCATCCACTGGTCATTATCCAGACCCGATCCAACATAGTCGGCACGCGGCAGCAGGACGTAATATTTCAC
>JBDSXE010000526.1:0-4943 GCA_039926325.1 Paracoccaceae bacterium
AAGTTGACGGCGCGCGCCGCCTCTGCCGGATCGACCAGCCGTCCGAACGGCAGGTTTGCTGTGGCCGCCGCTTCCCAATCCGGGCCACCAGAGGCCACCTGCATCGCGCGTTCGTTGTCGGATGCCATCCAGCCGACGTTCAGCTGATTGACGCGGATCCGGTTGGCCATCACCGAAAACGCCGTGTTCGCGGTCAGCGTGGTCAGCGCCCCCTTAGACGCGCAATAGGCGTTGATGAAGGGCTGGCCGGACAGCGCAGAGATCGAGCCGATGTTGCAGATCGCGCCTTGCGTGCCTTCGCGGATCATCAGTTTGATCGCGTCTTGCATAAGGAAATACGGGCCACGGACGTTGACGGCAAACATGCGGTCAAACAGTTCGGGCGAGGTGTCAAGAATGGTGCCACGGTCCGTCATGGCCCCGGCATTCACCAACACGTCAATGCGGCCAAACAACTTGTCCGTCTCTGCAATCGCGTGGCGGCAATCCTCTACCCGGCCAAAATCGGCGCGGATGAAGTGGGCTTTTGTGCCGTGCGTATCGTGCAGGCGTTGCGCCACCGCACCGCCACGCTTCATGTTGCGGCCGGTCACGATGATGCCAGACGCACCCGCCGCCGCCAGCCTGTCGGCAATCGCGGCCCCCAACCCCTGAGTTGCCCCTGTCACGACGCAAACCTTGCCGTCCATTCTGTTTCCAGAGAATTGGGTCACGGCATCTGGTCTGGTCATCATGTCTTGCACTCCATCGCGTTGCGGATCGGCATGGTCCCGTCTATTCGCGTGAACATGGCGCATTGATTATTTACAATCCAATGCCCCTGCAACGATGATCGCGTGGCAGGGCGGGGGGGAATCTGATGATCGGTATTGCCAAGGTGTCGCCATGATCGCGAACAGGCTGAAGGCGCTGTGGGCAGAGGGCAAACCCACGCTCAACGGCTGGTGTAGCATTGGCAATTCCTTCACCGCCGAAATCATGGCGGCACAGGGTTTCGACAGCATCACCATCGACATGCAGCATGGCGCACTGGACTACGCCAGCGTCCTGCCGATGTTTCAGGCGATGAGGGCGTCCGGTGCCGTGCTGATGGCCCGCGTGCCGTGGCTGGAACCCGGCGTCATCATGAAGGCGCTGGATGCCGGCGCTTATGGTATCATTTGCCCGATGGTGAACGGGGCCGATGAAGCCGCCCGGTTCGTCAGTTACATGCGCTATCCACCGCTGGGTCAGCGCAGCTTTGGCCCAACGCGCGTGTCGTTCGCGGCGGGTGCCAACTATGCGGGCGAGGCGAATGCCAACGTGCTGGCGTTCGCGATGATCGAGACGGCAGAGGGCATGGCGAACCTTGACGCCATCGCCGCGACACCGGGTCTGGACGGCCTGTATGTCGGGCCTGCCGACCTGACGCTAAGCCTGACGCAAGGCCGCCTGCCCCCCGGTTTTGATCGTGAGGAGCCAGAGATGATCGCCGCGCTGCAATGGATTGTCGCTGCCTGCAAAGCCAACGGCATTCGCGCCGGACTGCATTGCGGGACGCCCGACTATGCCGCCCGCGCCATTGGTTGGGGGTTCGATATGACCACTGTGGGCGGCGACAGCCGTTTCCTTGCGGCTGCCGCAGGTGCCGCTGTGGCAGGCTTTCGCAAGCTGACCGAAACGGCGGCCAGCACCGCCGAAAAAGGCGCCTACTGATGCCGCACATCGTCGTTGCGGGCAAGTTGCATGACGCGGGCCTAGCCTTGTTGCAGTCCGCGCCAAATGTGACGTTCGGCTATACCGAAACGATCTCAGAGCCGTCGTACCAGCCCTATCTGGCACACGCCGACGCGCTGATCCTCCGCACCCAGCCACTGACAGCCGCCAGTATCGCACTGGCGCCCCAGCTGAAAATCGTGTCGCGGCATGGCGTTGGCTATGACGCTGTGGATATGGCGGCGCTAAACCTCCGCAATATCCCGCTGTGCATTGTGGGTGATGTGAACACGGTGTCGGTCGCTGAACATGCGATGATGTTGATACTGGCCTGCACGAAGCAACTGATCCGCGCGGATCGTTCGGTTCGCACCGGCCCGTGGATCTGGCGCAACGGGTTTGAACAGGGCGAGGTTGCTGGCAAGCGCCTGCTGATCCTTGGCTTTGGTCGCATCGGGCGTCATCTGGCACGGATGGCTGCAGGTTTCCGGATGGAGATTGCGGCGTATGATCCCTACGTCGCCGCCAAAGGCTGGCCCGATGGTACTGTCGCCTACGTCGCTGATCTGGATCGGGGGCTGGCATGGGCGGATGTCGTTTCGGTTCACATGCCAAAGGGTGACGAACCCATCCTGGGTGCTACGGAACTGGCGCAGATGAAGCGCGGTGCCATCGTCATCAACACCGCGCGGGGTGGCATCATCGACGAGGCTGCGTTGGTGCAGGCCCTACACTCTGGTCAGATCGCTGCTGCTGGTCTGGATGTGTTCGATATCGAACCGCCTGCACCGGACCACCCGCTGTTTGCATTTGACCAAGTCATCCTGACCCCGCATACCGCCGGACTAACCCGTGAAGCGGCAGAGCGGATGGCCATTGCGTCTGTCCAGAACGTGCTGGATTACTTCGCGGGCCATCTGGACCCCGATCTTATCGTCAACCCCGAACACTCGAAATAATGGGACGCCCTCACATGACCAAACCGAAACTGCGTATTGGCCTGATCGGCACCGGCTTTATGGGCAAGGCGCATGTGTTCGGCTTTGCCTCTGCCCCGCGCGTGTTTGAGCTGCCCTATGATCTGGAACTGCACACGGTCGTCGATATCACACCAGAGGCTGCGGGGCGGGCGGCGCATACGCTGGGGTTTGCCAATTCGACCGCCAATTGGCGCGACATGATGGCGAACCCAGAGATTGATATGGTGTCAATCACCGCGCCGAACGCCTTGCATAAGGAAATGTCGCTGGCCGCCATCGCGGCTGGCAAGCACGTCTATTGCGAAAAGCCGCTTGCTCCACTGGCGCAGGACGCCCTTGAAATGGCGCTGGCGGCAGAGGCTGCGGGCGTCAAGACTCAGGTCGGCTTCAACTATCTGTGCAACCCGATGCTGGGGCTGGCCCGCGACATGATTGCTGCGGGCGAGTTGGGCGAGATTCGCGGCTATCGCGGCCTGCACGCCGAAGATTACATGGCCGATGAACACGGACCCTTTACCTTTCGCCACGATCCTGCGGGTGGCGGCGCTTTGGCTGACATCGGCTCTCATGCGCTGGCGACGGCAGAATATCTGTGCGGGCCAATCACCCGCGTCATGGGCGATTGCGTCACCATGATTGACCAGCGGCCCGACGGCAAAGGCGGGCACAAGGCGGTGACGGTGGACGACGTGGGCCGCGCGTTCCTGCGGTTTGAGAATGGCGCCACCGGCAGCGTCGAGGGCAACTGGATCGCCACCGGCCGCAAGATGCAGCACGATTTCGAGGTTTACGGCACCAAGGGCGCGCTGGCGTTCAGTCAGGAACATTTCAACGTCCTCAACTACTTCCACTCCGCCGATGCCAAGGGCCGCCAAGGGTTCAGGCGGATCGAGGCCGGGCCGGATCATGCGCCCTACGGCCTGTTCTGTGTCGCCGCCGGCCATCAGCTTGGCTTCAACGATCTGAAGGCGATCGAGGTGGCGGGCTACGTCAACGCCATTGCGGGCAAAGCGCCAGAGCCGTTCAACTTTCGCAAGGGCCTGCGGATACAGACGCTGGTGGAAACCATCCAGCAATCCTCTGCAGCCCAAGCCTGGATGGACGTAAAGTAGCAGTTACATCGTGGCACCGGGCACCAGTCTGGTTGATACGACCGTCACTTCCGGCACCGGATCGCCGCGCAGACGGCTGACCAGCGCCTCTGCGGCGATTTTGCCAAGGCGGGCGGCGGGGACCATCGTGGTGGTCAGGCGGCGTGGCAGGATCGACGCCGCCTCCATCCCGCCCCAACCTGCGATGCCAATATCCTCGGGCACGCGGATGTTGCGGGACTGACAGAACGCCAATCCGCCGATGGCCATTTCGTCGTCATGATAATAGATCGCATCCAGCTTTGGCGCACGGCCAAGCAGCGTTTCGGTGCCGTAGAACCCCGCGTAAAAACCGGGGTGATCCAACAGCACCTCTTTGGCGGCAAGGGCAACGCCACCTGCCGCCAGCGCCGCCTGAAACCCATCGGCACGCGCCAGCCCCATCGTTTCGCGCCCGGCAAGCGCGCCGACATAGCCGATCTGGCGGCGACCACGCGACAGGACATAGTTCGCCATTTCAAACCCGGTATCGAAGTGGGAAAAGCCGACGGACAGGTCAACCGGGCGTGTCGTCAGATCCCAGATTTCAACCACCGGCACCGTCATTTCACGCAGCAGGGTTAACGTGCCCGGTGTATGATGACGGCCCGCCAGCACTACACCCGCCGGTCGCCATGAGGCGAGGCCGCGCAACCACAGCTCCTCCTCGGCAGGCAACTGGTCATGGCTGCCGATCATGCATTGATAACCCAGACGCGCAAAGGCGGCGTTGGCGGATTCAAGCACAGTGGCAAACAGCACAGAGGTGAAACGCGGCACACAAATTCCGATCAGTGTGGAAGTGCCACCCGGCCCGAACGCAGCGGCAAGGCGATTCGGCAGGTAGTCCAGACGCTCGACTTCGCGCATTACCTTGGCGCGAGTTTCGGCGGAAAATCCGGTGCCATCGCGCAAAACACGCGACACCGTCATCTTGGAAACGCCAGCCGCCTTTGCGATATCCTCAAGGTTAGCTGCTGATTTCCTTGGGGTTTCCGTATTTTTCAGCGGTGAACTACCAGTCGTACTATCGGTGTTTTGCTTTCTTGACATCTGATGCCCCAAAGCGTGATGATGGCTACGTTACCGGTAAACCACCTCTAATGCCAAGTGGCAAATATCGGGATGCGGGGGGAGA
>JBDSXE010000527.1:0-5279 GCA_039926325.1 Paracoccaceae bacterium
GTGACCCGCACGAAACTGGCCCGCGCTGCATCCGTCTGACCCGGATAGCGGGTCTCGTCATAAAGGCAGATCAGGTCGATGTCGGACGAGTAGTTCAACTCCGCCGCACCCATCTTGCCCATCGCCAGCGCAAACATGCCGCCCGCCGTTGCCGCATCGTCCGGCACTGCGCCCGGCAGCTTGCCGCGCCGGATTTCCTCGGCCACCAGACGCCGCAAGCACATATCCACCGCCAGATCGGCCAGCGCCGTTAACGCCCCCGTCACCTGTTCCAGCGTCCAGACCCCGCCCAGATCGGCCAGCGCCACCAGCAACGCGACCCGCCGCTTGCCCTGCCGCAACCCTGGACCCAACGCCTCAACTGCCAAATCCGCCAACCCTGCCAGAACCTCGGCCAAAGCTGCCTCAGGTGCGCCCACCAGTGCAGCCCGCAGCCAATCCATCTCCCGCAACATCAGGCTTTTGAGATAGGGGCTGCACGCCGCGGCAGCTGACAGGAGCCCCGCCAGTTCTGGCCCAACATCACCAAATTCACGCGAAATATCTGCGCTGGCCGCGGGATCAAAAGGGATCGGCTTGCGTGTCAGACGCGATGCGAATGGTCCTGTCATATAGTGACAATGCGGTCTGCCCGCAGCGGGGTCAACGGCAGCTTAATCCCCGGCAGGCTCGATCAAATCCCAGCGGTTGCCAAAGGGATCGCGCCAGATGGCAACGGTGCCGTAAACCTCATGCCGGGGCGCCTCTTCGAACACCACGCCAGCCGCCAGCATCCGCGCATGATCATCTGCGAAATCATCGGTCTGCAAGAACAGCCAGACCCGCCCGCCCGCCTGATCGCCAACCGCCGCAAATTGCCGCGGGTTCTCGGCCCGCGCCAAAACCAACCGAACCCCGCCACCGGCAGGTTCGACCGTAACCCAACGCTTCGACCCCTGATCAATATCCTCGACCAACCGGAACCGCATCACGTCGCGAAAGAATGCGATCGCAATATCATAATCCGGCACAACCAGCGCCACCGCCGTCATACAAGAAGTCATTCGCGCGGTATCCGCGCCTCTGGCAAGGCAATCCGCGCTACCTGCTCTGCAATCGGATCAACTGACAGCGGATGCAGTTCCGCGCGATGATCCGCCGGATCGCCAATCGGCATCCATTCCCCGCCCTTGTAAATCTCGACCGCTGAAAACCCGGCCTTGTAACCCATCTTGCGGCTGCCAGGAACCCAGTAGCCAAGGTAGACATAGGGCAACCCGGCCTCGCGGGCAATTTCGACATGGTCCAAAATCGCATATGTACCAAGGCTCAGGTCGGCAAGGTCGGGGTCATAGAACGAATAGACCATGCTCAACCCATCATCGAACACATCCGTCAAACTGACAGCCGCCAATGGCCGCGCCCGCTCTCCGGGATCGGGGGGCCGCGTGTATTCAATCACCCGACTTTTTATCGGCGTCTCCTCGATCATGGCCGCAAACTCGAATACGTCCATGTCCGCCATGCCGCCATCCGCGTGCCGCGCATCAAGATAGCGGCGGAACAGCGCAAACTGATCCTCGGTCGCCCACGGGCTTGTCGCATTGCGTTTTAGATGCGCCGTCGCTTTCATGATCTTGCGTTGCGTCCGGCTTGGCTTGAAATCCGCCACCCTGATCCGCGCCGACATACAGGCCGAGCATTCCGCGCACGATGGCCGGTACAGCACATTCTGACTGCGCCGAAACCCTTGCTTGGACAAAGCGTCGTTAAGCCGTTGCGCGTGTTCACCCTGCAGCGCCGTGAACAGCTTACGTTCCATCCGCCCGTCCAGATAGGGACAAGGTTGCGGGGCGGTCACGTAGAACTGGGGCGCAATCGGCAGAGTGTGACGCATCGGGTGGCTTTTCTTCGGCTGATGCTTGCAGGTTAGCAAGCCCGATGCCTGCCGCCAAGTGCCCACATGACGGGTTTGTGTCAGTAAAGCCCAAACTTAGTAAAGGCCGGCCCGGTTGACCAGCAATGTTCCCAGCACATGATCTGTCAGGCTTTGCCCGCGCCGACTGAACGCCATCAACGCCAGCGAGATCAGTTGCGGAAACACGAACGCCACTGACAGCGAATATCCCAGCGTGTGCGCGAACGCCGTCATCGTATCCAGCCGGTAGCCTTGGCCGTCGCGAAACTCGACCCCAACCAACCGCATCCCGACCGTCGCCGAATGCCGCGCCAGTCCGATCCAGCGGTAGACAAAGTTCACCACCAGATACAATCCGCCCAGAAAAAACAGCGCCAGAAACCCGGTGAACGGCACGATCAGCATGATGATGAATGCGATCAACGCGGTATCAATCACCCATGCCAGCGCGCGTTTGACCGGCACGTCGGCGTAGAAATGGCGCTCGGAAACCGGGTCGGGATAGGCGGAACGAAACATTGGCGTGGCTTTCGATCAAAGGTGGCGCGGCCCCATCACGGGGGCCGCTTTTTGATTAATATTCGCCAGTCCGCGCAGGTCCGGCATCCGGTGTTGCAGGCGTATTTGCACTGGCAGAGTTCGCCTTGGCGCGATCTTCCATGAAGTTGTCGAATTCCGACTTGTCCTTGGCTTCGCGCAGGCGCTGCAAGAACGCCTCGAACGCTTCCTGCTCTTCTTGCAGGCGGCGGATCGTGTCGGCTTTGTACGCGTCAAAGGCAGCGTTGCCCGACGGGCGGAATGCGCCGCGCATCTGGCTGAAATGCTCTGCCATGTGTGCGCGTTGGTGGCCCCACGGGCCGTGGCTGTGTTCGTGGCGATTGCCACAGGAACGGCTGAACATGCGTTTGCTCCAGATCATATAGGCAAGAAGACCAAGGCCGACAGGCCAGACAAAGATGAACCCGAGGATCATCGCGAAAATCCAGGCTTTCCTGCCTCGGTCGTCGAGCCATTGCTCGACCCCGCGCAGCGAAGCCATAACGCCACCCGGGACTGATACCCGCGGATTGGCATTGGGGGCAGTGTACATAGGCTACGTCTCCCTTGTTGCGGTTGCTATGTGAATGTCTTTCACATGAGCCAAGATGTCCCCGCTGTGGTTTCCGTTCAAGTGGTCATGTTACGATTATTTACATGGCGATCCACCTAGGCAAATTCCCGCGCATTCAGGTTGTCAGGTGCATGCCCTGAAAAACTGGCCGTTCAAGATCTCCGGTTCCGACTCGCTGAAGGCGGCTTCGACAATCGCCACACGCCAATTTTGCGAAAATTGCGATCCAACGCAACGAATCGAAATAAAATACCAAAAAACATCGACACAGCGACACTTTCCGTGTCGATTTGCTGTTGACGGCCCTAAACACCCACCATAGTGTCCGCCGCCATAGGTCAAGGAAATGGCAATGACACTCCTTCTGGTAATTGTACGAAAAAGGCGCATGGGCCGGTAACGGCAAACCATCACGGTTCCCATGCGCCCCCGAATGACCCTCGGGGGCTTTTTCATTGCAACGAACGCGAACGAACGTAAGGACAGATGATGACACGGCAGATGACTGGCGCGCGAATGGTGGTTCAGGCCCTGAAGGATCAAGGGGTCGAGGTTGTGTTCGGCTATCCGGGCGGTGCCGTGCTGCCGATCTATGACGAGATTTTCCAGCAAAACGACATCCGCCACATCCTTGTCCGCCACGAACAGGGCGCCGTCCATATGGCCGAAGGTTACGCCCGCTCTACCGGCAAACCCGGTGTGGCGCTTGTCACCTCTGGTCCCGGTGCCACCAATGCCGTCACTGGCCTGACCGATGCGCTGATGGACAGCATCCCGATCATCGTCCTGTCCGGCCAGGTTCCGACCTTCATGATCGGCACCGATGCGTTTCAAGAGGCTGACACTGTCGGCATCACGCGCGCCTGTACCAAGATGAACTGGCTGGTCAAAGATCCGGCCAAACTGGCGGAAACCATCCATCAGGCGTTCCATGTCGCCACTCACGGCCGCCCCGGCCCGGTGCTGATCGACATCCCGAAGGATGTGCAATTTGCCACATCGACCTACACCCCGCCGACCGAATCCAAAATCTCGCACTACAATCCGCGCACCAAGGGCGATCCTGATCAGATCCTGCGCCTGGTGGAGATGATGGAAACCGCCGAACGCCCGGTCTTCTATACTGGCGGCGGTGTCATCAACTCCGGTCGTGCGGCCAGCACATTGCTGCGCGAACTGGTGGCGGCGACCAACTTTCCCATCACCTCAACCCTGATGGGTCTGGGTGCCTATCCCGCCAGCGGTAAAAACTGGCTCGGCATGGTCGGAATGCATGGGTTGTACGAGGCGAATCTGGCGATGCACGGCTGCGATCTGATGATCAACGTCGGCGCTCGCTTTGACGACCGGATCACCGGCCGTATCAAGGATTTCAGCCCCCATTCGCTGAAGGCCCATATCGACATCGACCCGTCCTCGATCAACAAGGTCGTCCACGTCGATGTCCCTATCGTCGGTGATGTCACCTCGGTGCTGGAAGACGTGTTGGTACTATGGAAAAAACGCGGTTCCAAAACCAACCGCGACGGCGTGCAGAAATGGTGGAGCCAGATTCAGCAATGGCAGGCCGTCAAGTGCCTGACGTTCAAGAATTCGGCCAAGACCATCAAACCCCAGCATGCCCTGCAGCGGTTGGAGGCACTGACCAAGGGCCGCGACCGCTACATCACCACCGAGGTTGGCCAACATCAGATGTGGGCTGCTCAGTTCCTTGGGTTTGAAGAGCCACACCGTTGGATGACCTCAGGTGGTCTTGGCACGATGGGCTATGGCCTGCCGGCGTCCATCGGCGTGCAGGTCGCGCACCCGGATGCGTTGGTGATCAACGTCGCGGGTGAGGCGTCGTGGCTGATGAACATGCAAGAAATGGGCACCGCGATGCAGTTCCGCGCCCCGGTCAAGCAGTTCATCCTGAACAACGAACGCCTTGGCATGGTCCGCCAGTGGCAGGAATTGCTGCACGGCGAACGCTATTCGCACTCGTGGAGCGAAAGCCTGCCCGATTTCGTCAAACTGGCCGACGCCTTTGGCTGCAAGGGCCTGCGGATCGACGACCCTGCCGACTTGGATGAAGGCATCAAGGAAATGCTGGCCTACGACGGGCCGTTCATCTTTGACTGCCGGGTAGAGAAGCACGAAAACTGCTTTCCGATGATCCCGTCCGGCAAGCCGCATAACGAGATGCTGCTTGGGGATGCCGACACCCAAGGCGTGATCAGCGCCAAGGGCGCGGTGATGGTGTAAATTGCCGGAGCGGGGGTTTCACACCCC
>JBDSXE010000528.1:0-2552 GCA_039926325.1 Paracoccaceae bacterium
CACCAGCCCCATCGCAATCCCGCGCTTTAACGTCGGGCTGTAATAGGTTGATGTTACACGACCTTGAGTGTTTCGTTGCCCGTTGGCGTTATGCCCCTCGGCCACGATATACGCCCCATCTGGCACCACTGACCCGTCCAGAGTTTCAAACCCCGCCAGCTTCCATCGCGCCGTATTCGCCAAGAACGACCGCTCCTGTCCGCGCTTGCCCAGATAATCCCCCTTCTTCTTCGAAATCGCCCACCCAAGGTTCAGATCCTGCGGAATGACCGTCCCATCAGTCTCGTCCCCGATCATGATAAAGCCCTTTTCGGCCCGCATGACGTGCAGCGCCTCGGTGCCATAAACCATCGCACCAAACTCCGCCCCTGCTGCGTGGCAAGCCTCCCAAAACGCCAGCCCCACACTTGCCGGAACCGCAATCTCATAGCTCAACTCGCCAGAGAAGCTGATCCGGTACACGCGCACCGGAAACCCGCCCAACGTGCCATCAGCCCACACCATGAACGGCAGCGCCTCTTTCGACACGTCCATGCCGCCCAGTTTCTCCAGCAATTTCCGCGCGTTCGGGCCGACAATTGCCACCTGTGCGTATTGCTCGGTGACATTGGCGGTATAGACCTGCCAGTCCCACCATTCGCACTGCAACCAGTCCTCCATATGGCCGTGGATCCGATCAGCGCCGCCGGATGTGGTATGGCAAAGCCAGGTATCCTCGTCAATCCGCGCCACCACGCCGTCATCCGACAGGAAACCATTCTCGCTGCACATCAGCCCGTAACGGCACTTGCCCACCGGCAAAGTGCTCATCACGCCAGTATACAGCATGTCCAGGAATCGCCCCGCATCCGGCCCTTTGACGATCAGCTTGCCAAGCGTCGATGCATCCAGAATCCCCAGTGATTCCCGCGTGTTATCAACCTCTCTTACCACCGCCTGCGCGTGGTTTTCGCCTCCGCGTGGAAAGCAGTATGGCCGGCGCCACAAACCCACCGGTTCAAAATACGCCCCATGCGCCTCATGCCATTCGTGCATCGGCGTCCGCCGCAGCGGTTGGAATATGTCGCCGCGCGACTCGCCCGCCAGCGCACCAAATACCACCGGAGTATAAGGTGGCCTGAACGTCGTCGTCCCCACCGCCGGAATAGCCGCGTTCAGCGCATCAGCCAGCACAGCCAACCCGTTGATGTTGCTCAACTTACCCTGATCTGTTGCCATGCCCAAAGTTGTGTAGCGCTTAGTATGTTCAACGCTCTCATACCCCTCTCGCGCTGCAAGCTGTACGTCGGACACCTTCACATCATTCTGATAATCCAGCCACATCTTGGCCTTCAGCTTGATCCCGGCACCTTGCGGCATGATCCACACCGGCTGCATCGCGGCCACAAACTCACCATTGGCGGCACCGACACATTCCACCATCGCAGCGCCATCATGCCCGGTTGGCGGACGCGTTGCATCTGGCCGGAAACAGCCCTGCGCCGCGTCCCAGGTCAGCTTGCCACCACAATGGCTCCACAGATGCACGACCGGCGACCAACCGCCCGACATCGCCACAGCCTCACAGGCGATCTCCTCCAGAACGGCACCCTCGCCCTCCTGCATGCAGATCGTCACACTCGTCACACGCTTGCCACCCTTGACCTTGGCGATGGCCTTGCCAGTCTCAACCCGTATCCCCAGGGCCCGCGCCCGATCAGGCAAGTCGCCCGAAACCGACGCACGCGCGTCCACGATGCACGGCACCGCCAGCCCCGCCTCTTTCAGCGCAATCGCGGTGCGATACGCATCGTCGTTGTTGGTGACGACAACCGTGCGATCGCCAACCGACACGCCAAAGTTCACCGCATAATCTCGCACGGCACCCGCCAGCATCACGCCGGGAATATCATTCCCCGCAAACGACAACGGCCGCTCAATCGCACCAGTAGCCGCGACGATCTTGCCGGTCCGAATACGCCACAGCCGATGCTTTGGCCTGCCATCGCCCGGCGTATGATCCGCCACCTTCTCGTCCGCCAACACATAGCCGTGGTCATAAACGCCCGCCGCCATACAGCGCAGCCGCAACGTCACATTCTCCATCTTGCCAAGGGCTTCCAGCGCGTTCTTCACCCAGATATCCGCCACAATGCCGTCAACTTCGACACCATCCACCGCAGCACGGCCACCCCAATGCGCAGTCTGCTCCAGCACCATGACGCGCGAACCCGCTGTAGCGGCCGTCAATGCCGCCTGCAATCCGGCGACGCCACCGCCCGCCACCAGCACGTCGCAAAACGCGTAGGCATGTTCATAGCGGTCAACGTCCTGATCCTTCGGCGCACGACCCAGACCTGCCGATTTGCGGATGATCGGTTCAAACACATGCTTCCACGCGGCACGCGGATACATGAAAGTCTTGTAGTAAAACCCGCCCGGCAAAAACCGCGCCAGCCAGTTGTTGACAACACCGACATCGAACTCCAGCGACGGCCAGTGGTTCTGGCTGCCCGCCTGCAATCCTGCGAATAGCTCTGTCGTGGTCGCCCGTTGGTTCGGCTCAAACCGCC
>JBDSXE010000529.1:0-7736 GCA_039926325.1 Paracoccaceae bacterium
AACGGGTTTGGAACGGGCAGCCGGGCGGCGGGTTCATGGCAGAGGGTATGTCGCCGTCCAGCACGATGCGCTTTTTCACAATCCTGGTATCGGCGATGGGAACGGCGGACAGCAGCGCCTCGGTATAGGGGTGGTAGGGCGGCTGGAACACCTGATCGGTGGTGCCCATCTCAACTACCTGGCCAAGGTACATCACCATCACGCGGTCAGATAGATAGCGCACGATCGAAAGGTCGTGGCTGATGAACAGCAGCGTCGTCTTGTTCTCGCGCTGAATGTCCATCAACAGGTCTGTGACGGCGGCCTGCACCGACACGTCCAACGCCGACACGGGTTCATCGGCGACGACGACCTTGGCGCCACCGGCAAAGGCGCGGGCGATGCCAACGCGTTGTTTCTGGCCACCGGATAACTGGCGCGGCATCCGTTCCGCAAAGGCGCGCGGCAGTTTGACCAGATCCAGCAGTTCCAGCATGCGAGTACGGCGGTCTTCGTCGGACTTGCCGTATTTGAAAATCTCCAGCGCCCGGATCACCTGACGACCTACCGTCATCGACGGGTTCAGTGTGTCGAACGGGTTCTGGAACACCATCTGGACCGAGGACACCATGTCGACGTTGCGCTGCTGGATCGGCGTTGACTGGACGTTTTCATCAAACAGCATGATCGTGCCGGACGTGGCGGTTTCCAGACCCATCAACACCTTGGCGAAGGTGGATTTGCCACAGCCAGATTCGCCGACAATGGCGAGGGTTTCGCCCTCGTGCGCCTCGAAACTAAGGGTTTCGTTAGCCTTCACAACCTTGGCCGTGCCACCGCCAAATGCGCCACTGGAAACGGAGTAATACTTTTTCAGATCCTCCATCTTCAGCACAACCTTGCCGATCGGGGTCTTGGGTTTGCTGACCTTGGCCTTGGGCGGGGCGTTCCAGTCGATCTCCTGCCATTTCACGCAGCGGCTGGCGTGGCGGTCATCGTCGGGCACGCCCGACATCGGAATGTCGCCAGCGTCACAGCGCCCGGCCTGAAAATAGTCGCAGCGCGGGCCAAAGTTGCAGCCGGGCGGGCGTTCGTGGGGCAGGGGGAAGTTGCCGGGAATGGCGATAAGGGGGGACGAATTCTTGTCAGCACCGGGCAGCGGGATCGAGCGGAACAGGGCCTGCGTATAGGGGTGGCGCATCTTGTCAAATACCTGACGTACGTCGCCGGTTTCCACCGCCTCGCCGGAATACATCACGCACAGCCGGTCGCAAACGTCGAGTATCAGGCCAAGGTTGTGGCTGATGAACAGCATCGAGGTGCCGTATTTCTCGCCCAACGCCTTGACCAGATCGACGATGCCAGCCTCTACCGTGACGTCGAGCGCGGTGGTCGGCTCATCCAGGATCAGCAGGGCGGGTTTGCTCATTAACGCCATTGCGATGACGATGCGTTGCTGCTGGCCACCCGACAACTGGTGCGGATAGGCGTTCAGAATGCGGTCAGGGTCGGGCAGGCGAACGTCAGCGACAATCTGCCGGGCCAGCGCCCACGCGTCTTTTTGCGGCATGTTCTGGTGTATCATCGGCACTTCGGCCAGTTGCGCGCCGATCTTCATGGCGGGGTTCAGCGACGCCATTGGTTCTTGATAGATCATCGCAATTTCGGAACCGCGAATGTGGCGCAGTTCTTCTTCGGTCATATTCGTCAGATCGCGGCCCTTGAACTTGATCGTGCCGCCGACAATTTTGCCGTTCTTGCCAAGATCGCGCATCACGGCAAGAGCGACGGTGGACTTGCCGCAGCCAGACTCACCCACCAGCCCCATGCTTTCGCCCGCCATGACCGAGCAGGAAAAATCCATCACGGCAGGAATTTCGCGCAGGCGGGTGAAGAAGGAAATCGACAGGTGGTCGATCTCCAAGATCGGTTTGCTGGGATCCCAAGCGGTATCGGTCATGGCAGCCTCGCGTGTGCGGACAGGTAGGACCGGGGGTTTCACACCCCCGGACCCCCGTGGGATATTTGGGAAAAGGTGAAATTGCAGTGGTTCATCAGTCTTTCAGGCTTTCTTCGCGCAAGCCGTCGGCCAGAAGGTTGAGGCCGAGGACAAGGCTCATCAGGGCAAGGGCGGGGACCACGGCGGGGTGAGGGATCGTGGACAGCAGTTTGCGGCCGGCGTTGATCGTAGACCCCCAATCCGGGCTTTCCGGGCTGACGCCAAGGCCGAAGAAGCCCAGCGTTCCCAGCAGGATCGTGGTGTATCCGATCCGCAGGCAGTAATCGACGATCAGCGGGCCACGGGCGTTGGGCAGGATTTCCCACAGCATGATATACCACGCGCCTTCGCCCCGCGTCTGACCTGCGGCGACATAGTCGCGCGCCTTAAGATCGAGGGTGATGCCGCGCACGATCCGGAACACGGTGGGGGCGTTGACGAACACGACCGACACGAACACGTTCAGCAAGTTGGAATCCATGCCCCAGACACCCAGTGGGTCGGCGTTGAAGGCCAAGCCCGAGTAGGCCCACAGACCGATCACCAGCGTGATGCCGACATACAGGTTGCGCTTTTTCGGATCAGTGAAGTAGCGCGAGTTGAACAGGACCGAAAAGAAGATCACCGGAAACAGGAACAGTACGGCGGCCAGATAGATCGGAATGCCGGTGTTGCGGATCTCTGGCGTGACCAGAAGGTAGAACAGCAAGATCACCGGGAACGCCAGCACCAGGTTTGATATGAATGACAGCGAGGTGTCGAACTTGCCGCCGTGGTAGCCGGCGGGCAAACCCAGCGTGATGCCGACGAGGTAGGCAAACGTCGTGGCGGCTGGGGCAATCTTCAGCACCGACCGCGCGCCCATCACCATGCGCGAGAATACATCGCGGGCGAGGTGATCACCGCCGAGCAGGAACCACGCGTACTGACCCGGTGCGGGGTCGATCAACGGCGTTCCGGGCAGTGGATTCTTGATGGAACCCAGTTGGCTCAGCGGGTCTTGGGTGATGATCCAGTTAGCGAACAGTGCCGTGAAAATCCAGAACAGCACCATCACCAGCCCGATGATACCGACCGGGCTGTCATACAGTTTGCCATACAGGCCAAGGCGGCGCTTGAAGTAGATCGACAGGACGAAGGTCACGACCAGTGCGATCCAGACCGGCAGGAAGCGGGCACCCATCTTGATAAAGATCATGCCCCAGGAAAGACTATCCATTTTGCGTCCTCATGCCAGCCGGATACGGGGGTTCAGGAAGACATAGCCGATGTCGGATATCAGCTGGGTCACCAGAACGACGAAGACGGCCACGACGGAACAGCCCAGAAGCAGGTCGATGTCGTTATTGCCGGCGGCGGACACCAGCGTCCAGCCGAAGCCTTTGTAGTTGAACAATGTTTCAGTAATCACCACGCCATTCAGCAGCCACGGAAATTGCAGCATGATCACGGTAAACGGTGCGATCAGCGCGTTCCGCAAAGCGTGACGCAAAACGACATCGCGGAAGGGCACGCCTTTCAGCCGGGCGGTGCGGATGTATTGCTGGGTCATAACCTCTGTCATCGAGGCGCGCGTCATGCGGGCGATGTAGCCCACGCCGTACAGGGCGATCGTGATGACAGGCAGGGCAAAGTTCCAGAAGGTGATCTTGTCCATCGCAGACGTCGCGGTGCCAAAGAACAGCGTTCGCCCCGATAGCCAGCCCCAGTCGGCCAACACAGGTGAGATGCCGACCGTGGCTGATGCCAGAAACGCGACCAGAATGACGCCCGACACATATTCAGGCGTCGCGGTCGAGGCGATGGCAAAGGTCGATAACACCCTGTCAGTGCGCGAGCCTTCACGCATCCCGGCAAACACGCCCATTACCAACGAGCAGGGCACCATCACGATCATGACC
This sequence comes from Paracoccaceae bacterium, assembly GCA_039926325.1. Taxonomy (GTDB): domain Bacteria; phylum Pseudomonadota; class Alphaproteobacteria; order Rhodobacterales; family Rhodobacteraceae; genus Stagnihabitans. The sequence goes on from JBDSXE010000529.1 coordinate 3,880, forward strand.
CACAGCATCAGCCAGCCGGTAGCAGCCATGCCGTTGCCCAGAACTTCTGTAACGGGATGTTTGAAGACGGTCGAAAAGCCCCAGTTGCCTTGCAACACGCCGCAATAATGCGGGGCCGTCGCAGGATCGACGCCTTGGCGGATGCACAAGCCGCGCAGATCCCCCTTGTCGTCAATGCGCGTCCAGCCGGGAACCAGGCCCAGCCATTCGGAATAGCGGTAAAACACCGAGCCGCCGTGGCCGTTGTCGATGACCCACTGATTCACCGCCTCATCCGTCATCCGCACCGAACCTTCGGAGCGGGCAAGTTTTTCAAGGTTGGGCGGCAGGTTGGTTAGATAGAATACGACAAAGGTCAGCACCAGCGCGGTCAGCGCCATCACTCCCACCCGTCGGGCAATGAACATCAGCATGTTTAGGTTCCCACCGCGCAGAGCCTATCGAGAGTACCGTTGCCCCTCGGCCAACGGCAAACGAAAGGACGGGCGCACAACGCCGGCGCGCCCGTCCCAAAGGTCAAAGGCTCAAGCGAGCGACCACTTGTAGTGGTGATGCTCGAACGACGGGTGCATTTCGACACCCATGACATTTGCCTTGGCGTGGCGGAACAGCGAACGCCAGTACGGCTGCACGATGTAACCTTCGTCCTGCAGGATTTTTTCCAGCACCGCAGTTACTTCACGGCGTTTGTCAGCATCGGCCAACGACAGCGCCTTGGTCATGGCGTCGTCGAAGTCCTTGTTTGCCATGCCGCTTTCGTTCCACGAACCGGTGGACGTGTAGGCGAGCGACATGTTCTGCACGGCCAACGGACGGTGGTTCCAGGTGGTCGAAGAGAACGGGTACTTCTGCCAGTCGTTCCAGAAGGTCGAACCCGGCATGATCGTCCGCTTGATATTGGCGCCAGCCTTACGCATCTGGTCGGCAATCGCGTCGGAGGTGTCGAGTTCGAAGCCGCCATCCAGCGAGATGAATTCAAACTCGGCATCGGTCAGTTTGTGCTTGGCGAGCACGTCTTTCAGACCCGCCGGATTGACCACTTGCGCCGGAAGCGCGGCATATTCCGGGTGTACCGGGCAGGCGTGGTGGTTTTCCGCCGTGGTGCCCAGACCTTTGTAGCCCAGTTCCAGCACGACCTTGGGGTCGACCGAAAGTTGCAGCGCCTGCCGGACTTCTTTTTCCTTGTACAGATCAGAAGTGGCAGAGTTGAAGCGGGCGACGATGGTCGAGGCAGTGACCGCCTCGTATTTCTTCCAGCCGAGGTCATCGAGCTGCTTGATGAAATCGCCCGTGGTCTCATAGTTGGCGTCGATTTCGTCAGAGTTGGCCAGGCTGACCATCGCGGACGGATCGGTGCCGAAGTCGATGTAGTGGATTTCGTCCAACGGTGCTACGCCGCCCCACCATTTGTGCGACTCGGGCGCGCGGACCAGCGTCATCTTCTGGCCGACCATGATTTCGCCCGGAACATAGGGGCCGGTGCCGATCGGATTGACCGACGGATCATCGCCGTCCTTGAAGCTGGCGTGAACCACGGCCGCCGGATAGTCGGACAGGTTGGCAACCACGGCCACGTCGGACTGCGACATCATCAGCTTGACGGTGTGATCGTCAACCTTGACGACCGACCCATCGCGCAGTTTCTTGGTCGTTGCGTCAACAAGGCCGGCGAAACGTGACGCCATGGCGTTGCCTTCGACGGCGCCGTCGGTCCAGCGGCCAAACATCCGCACCACATCATCGGCGGTGAAATCGTCGCCGTTGTTCCACTTGACGCCCTTGCGGACGTTAAGAGTGTATTGCGACGCATCCTCGTTGGCTTCCCAGCTGTCCAGCAGGCGGCCTTCGAACGTGCCATCGGGGTTATACTGCACCAGATATTCCAGCCAGCCGCGATAGACGTTTGCGATTTGCGGCCAGTCGGCCAGACGCGGATCTTTTTGCGCCTTGGTTTCCATTCCCATACGCAGGATGCCGCCGACTTTGGCCTCATCAGCGCGGGCCGGGGTGGCAAGTCCCAGAATGCTGTAGGATGCAGCAGCAGAAACACCCAGTGCTGTGGCGCGGGTCAGGAATTCACGGCGGCTAAGTTTGCCGTCCTTGACTTCTTGCGCGTGCATAAGTGCTGCGGGGTGCAGCGCCTTGATCTTGTCGATTTTGGTCATTGTCGTCTCCCTGTCAGGCCGTAGCCTTTGTCATTCATTATGGGTGGCGGTTCCGTTGCCTCATTAGCGCCAACTGTCCCTATCCCCACGATGGACCAGCGGCCGAATTCTTGTGTTCCGGCAAAGAACCTCACCGACCTATTCCGCACCTTTTCCACCGTTGCGTCAACGCTTGGTTTCGCCGTTGCATGACACGTTTGCGACACGCGGACGTCTGAAATACGAATTAGCCTCACCTCGCGGCAACCAGCGCGGTCGGTCCAGCCAACCCCATGCCACGGCAGGCATTTCCGTTAAGGCGGACGAATCGGTTGAATTGGGCGCAATAACGCGCCGCAAACCTATTGGCTGCGGCGGAAAGCCGACGGCGAAGTGCCCGTGCGATGCGCGAAAGCGCGGGTGAAATACGCGGCGGAGGCAAAGCCCAGACTTTCGCCGATGCGACCAACTGGCAGGACGGTTTCCGCCAACAGACGGCGCGCCTCGAAGATGCGACGGTCTTGCAACAGGTCGATGGCCGACCGCGCGCAGGTTTGCTGGCAGCAGCGCGTCAGATGGGTCGCCGTAACGCCCAGTTTCGCCGCCATGTCGCCCACGCCCGCACCCAAGCGGAACTCACGCTCCATCAGATCGGTAAAGCGGGCGACCAGACGCCGGGCGGCATCGGGACGCGGCACCTCTGCCTGGGCCTTTAGCCCCTGCCGTTCCAGCCAGACCCCCAGCAGCCCCAGATGCGCCTCTGCAGCCCGTTCATGGGCGGGGGTGGTGCTGTCAAGCTCGCGTTGAATGGCATCCAGCGTGACGTTCAATTCCTGCTGTGCGTGAACCTCGCGGATACGCAGGTGCAACGGATCGCGTGGCAAGGTCACACGACAGTCGCGGCCAAAAAATACCGCAGTACCAAATACTTGCGGCCCAACTTCAAACCCGTGCATCACGCCCGGCGGAATGAAGATGCCGTTGTGGGCGGTGTAGCCACGGGTAACACCCGCCAGCGTGATGCGACCCTGGCCCTTGGTGAACCACAGAAAACACGCCTCTGACAGCGATCGCATGGCCTCTACCCGCCAGCGCCCGCCAGCGGCAAGCCGTGGGATGGCGACAAGGCGAAAGGGCGAGGCGTCGTTAGGGCTGGTCATGGTCCGTCTCGGTTGGTCAAGCTATCCTGATAGACTGCGGGTGGCCGTTAACCCAAGCAAAAAAGTGGCCTGTCGGGTCGCATTCTGAAAGTTGTTGCCGAAACCGTGTTCCACTTAGCTCAGGTTCATCGCTCGCCAGTTCTTCATGCGTGAACGGAACCATGTGCGCTGCCTTTTGGCGTATTGCCGGGTGGCCAACGTGGCGGCTGTACTGGCGCTGGCCAGATCGCAGGTGCCGCGCAAGTATCCCACCAACTCAGCAGCCCCGATCGCCCGCGCGGATGGACGCTCGGCCACCCAGGTTGGCAGCTCTGCCGCCACCTCGTCCAATGCGCCCGCGTCCAACATGGCGGAAAACCGGGCATCGATTCGGGCATTGAGCCAAGCCACGTCCGGCCGCAACACCAACGCTTCGGCTTGTCGCAAAGGCAACATCGGTACCGTCGCCACCGACTGCCACGCCGCAAGACCGCGCCCAGTGGCCTGCAGCACCTCCCACGCGCGCTGAACCCGCATGGGATTGGCGGTGTCGATCCGCGCTGCGGTTTGCGGA
>JBDSXE010000530.1:0-12185 GCA_039926325.1 Paracoccaceae bacterium
GGCTGAACTGGTCCACATGGTCGCCACCGCCGCCGCCCACAACACCGGACCAATCGCCTTTCGCTACCCCCGTGGCGAAGGCGTCGGCGTCGAACTGCCCACCAAAGGCGTGCCTTTGGAAATCGGCAAAGGCCGCATCATCCGCGAAGGCAGCCGCGTCGCCCTGTTGTCCTTCGGCACCCACCTTGGCGAAGTCTTGAAAGCCGCCGAATCCCTGACGCAGCGTGGCCTGACCCCCACCATTGCCGACGCCCGCTTTGCCAAACCGCTGGATCGCGACCTGATCCTGCGCCTTGCCCGCACTCACGAGGCCCTGATCACGATCGAGGAGGGGGCGATCGGCGGCTTCGGCTCTCACGTCGCACAGCTTCTGGCCGAGGAAGGCATCTTCGACACCGGCCTGAAATACCGCAGCATGGTCCTGCCAGACAGCTTCATCGACCAAGCCACGCCAGAGGCGATGTACCGCGCCGCCGGAATGGACGCCGCCCAGATCGAGGCCAAGGTGCTGGAAACACTTGGCGTCGCGGTGGTGGGGTTGCGGGCGTAGGGCGGGGTTCACCCCGCCGCCCCGCACAAATCACCCCACCAAAGTCTCGGCACGTCCCTGATTCGCGGCCGCAAAAGTGAATAAGCCCCTGTAACATTTGCAGAACCGCCAATGTCAGCCCCCTGACCCGCCGGAATGCGACGCAAAAACCCCTCGCACCAATCCATGACGCCGCCGTTACCGCGCGGATTGACACATTGGCAACCAAACTCCACCCCCCAACTGCATCGGCAAGAAACAGCCCGGATTATACGTCCCGCCACTCATTCGCCTCACCCGGCTTCGGAACGCCCAAGCGCAACAGCCGCATAACCGCGCGCGCTTTCACGGTTTTTTCACCGCCACAGAGTTCGCCTGTCCAAAACCCGCCAAACGGCCAGTTTCCGCTGCCTCACCCCACGCTCTAACCCCGCGCAACCAAACCAAAAACGTTACACCCCTCACGGAACTGTGACCACGTTTTCACCGCTGCGTGTGTTCACGGCCTTGGCACCCCACGTGATCACTTTCCGGCCTAGCCAGTATAGGTCCGCCATACTGCGGCGCTCAACTCAAAGGATCAGCACCATGAAACTTGCACTCGCCGCCGTACTCGCATTGCTCGCCGCCCCGTCATTCGCAGACGCGATGATGGGCGATGCTGCCAAGATGACCTGCAAAGACCTGATGGCGATGGACTCGACGGGCATGATGGATGCCGGCAAGGCAATCAACACCGCCATGATGGCCGACACCGTCGCGACTGGCACCGCAATGGCCGACACCACCAAGACCACCGCGATGGCAGACACCTCGCACATGGCGATGTCAGACGAAGACACGATGAAGGCCGCCGAAACCGCCTGCAAAGCGCACCCGGACGCAATGGTCATGGACGCGATGAAGATGTGAAGCATTTGGGGCAGGGCGGTCACCGCCTTGCCCCGCCACCGCATTAGATCGAGGTTAACGACAAGTGAATGTCGCGGATTATAGTAAGCATTAACAGAAACTTACGGAAAATTGCACGCGTGAAACCCGGCTACTCCAACAACCCGCGCAGCCCCTCCCGATAGGTCGGATATTTCAGTATGACCCCCAACTCTGCCTTGATCCGGTCATTCCGAACCCGTTTATTCTCCGCATAAAATGACCGCGCCATCGCCGTCATTTCCGCGTCCTCATAGGCCACCATCGGCGGCACCGGCAGGCCCAGTAATTCCGCAGCCAAAGCCAGCACATCCTCTGGCGAGGCTGGATCATCATCGCAGACATTATAAACCGCCCCCGGATCGGGTCGCTTTATTGAGGCTTCCAGAACCGCCGCGATATCCTCGACATGGACGCGCGAGAACACCTGCCCCGGCTTGATGATCCGCCGCGCCGTCCCGTCCCTTACCTTCTCAAACGGTCCCCTATCGGGCCCGTAAATCCCCGCCAGCCGGAAAACATGCAGCGGCACGCCCAGTGCCGCCCATTCCCCCTCCGCCCGAACCCGTGCCGCCCCCCGCGCCGTCGTCGGGGCAAGCTTCGTCGCCTCATCAACCCATTCGCCGTCGTGGTGGCCATAGACCGCCGTCGTCGACAGATACCCAACCCACTCCAGCCCCGCCGCCGCAATCGCGGGCCCCAAACCCCGTAGCACCAGATCACCCAGCCCATCCGGTCCCACCGAACTCAACAGATGCGTCGCCTGAGCCAAAGCATCCGCGATATCGCCCGGCCAGATCAGCGCCTCCACCCCCATCGCCCGCATCCGCGCGGCCTTGTCTTCCGACCGCGAGGTGCCGATCACCCGCCATCCCTGCGGCAGCAACCGCCGCGACAGCGCCGCTGCCGAATAGCCGTGTCCGATGGAAAGCAAGGTTTTCATGCCCGTCTTATCCATTCCCCCCGCCCCCTCGGCAAGTCGATTGATTTCTGTGGTGCATGATGGCCTATCGTCACACGACCGACCCCGATCCCTCCGTCGCTCTCGCCCGGGGCTGACTGGGATTTATCGATCCCGGAACTAGCCAATTGGCACGTGTGGCCCGACCTATTCGGCAATGCGTGATATCGATCCCGCAAACCATTCTGAAATTTCATCTCATCCAAGCCGAAAAATCTGACGGGTGATGCGCGCTCTGAAATCACCCGGCATTCTTGCCTTAGTCCGGCTGCAGCATATACCCCTCGCCCCGCACAGTTTGCAGGTAGCGCGGCTGTTTTGGGTCATCCTCGATCTTGCGGCGCAGGCGGGTGATCTGGACGTCGACAGCGCGCTCTTGCGAACCGGCGACGTCGCCCTCCATGTCGCCCACCAGCTTTTCCCGCGCAATCGCGGACCCAGGGGCGGCGGCGAAAATCCGCATCAGTTGCGCCTCGGTTGCGGTCAGGCGGATCAGGTCGGACCCGCGCCATAACTCGCCACGGTCAAGATCATAGCGGACAGCACCAAGTTGCAGGTGTTTCGGTCCGGTTGCTGTCGCTTTGGTCTGAGGTACGCGGCGCAGGATCGCGTTAATCCGCAGCAGCAGTTCCTTGGGTTCAAACGGCTTGACAAGGTAGTCATCCGCCCCCGCTTCCAGCCCCTCGATCCGGTTCAGGGTTTCGCCCTTGGCGGTCAGCAGCAGGATCGGCAGGGTCAGATGGCGACGCAGGTCGCGCGTAAGGGCGATGCCGTCCTCGCCAGGCATCATGACGTCCAGCACCAGCATGTCGAATTCCAGCCCGCCAAGCAGTCTGCGGGCCTGAGCGGCGTCGCGGGCGGTCGAGACAAGAAAGCCGTTTCGGATCAGGAATTTCTGCAATAGCCCGCGAATGCGTTCGTCGTCATCGACAACCAGTAGATGCGCCTGAGGGTCAGTCATCCGTTATTCTCCTTTAGCCCTTGGTACTGGCGGCGCATTTCGGGGTCCATCATCGCCTCCAATACCATACGGAACCCCTGCACCGCCTGAGGACCGGCCGCGCGATAGGCGGCACGCATCCGGGCACGTTGGGCATCGGACAGCGACCGTTCCAGCGCCGCACCCTTTTCTGTCAGATGCAGGCGGCGTTCGCGTTTGTCGGTCTTGCCAACACGCGCCTCTACCAGACCATCCTCGAACAGGGTCCGTAATACGCGGTTCAGGCTCTGCTTGGTCACGCCCAGAATCGCCAGCAGACTGGACACGGTGAGGCCAGGCGAGCGGTTGATGAAATGTACGGCGCGGTGGTGGGCGCGGCCATATTCCAGCGTGTCCAGAATGCGGTCGGGATCTGCGGTAAAGCCCTGATAGGCGAAAAACATCGCCTCGATCCCCTTGCGAAGCTGTTCATCGGTCAGGAACAGCAGGCTTTCGCCGCCAGTCGCGTTTTCGGCCATTGTTAAAGTCTCCTCGCCGTGAATTTACGTCAGCCTTGTTGACATTCCAAGACATGAATGTTAGCCAGCGGTCGATTTGGCGCAAGATTATGTCCGAAACGGACCTATCAAGCGCAATATTCGCAAAGATGGAGGCCGTGATGGCAGGATATGACGATCGGGACGGCAAGATCTGGATGGACGGCAAACTGGTGGAATGGCGCGATGCGAATGTGCATATCCTGACCCACGCGCTGCATTATGCGAGCGCGGTGTTTGAGGGCGAGCGTTGCTATAACGGCAAGATTTTCAAATCGACCGAGCATTCGCGGCGGCTACTGAATTCCGGCGAACTGCTCGACATGCCGATTCCCTATACACCGGCGCAGATCGACGAGGCGAAATATGCGGTGCTGGCGGCGAACGGCCTGACCGACGCCTATGTGAGGGCGATTGCCTATCGCGGGGCGGGGGAAGAGATGGGGGTAGCGTCTTTGGCCAATCCCGTGCGGCTGGCGATAGCCTGCTGGACCTGGGGTGCCTATTACGGCGATGCCAAGTTCAAGGGCGCCAAGCTGGACATTTCCAAGTGGAAACGTCCGTCGCCGGAAACCATTCCGTCTGCGGCCAAGGCGTCGGGGCTGTACATGATCTGCACGATGTCGAAGCACGCCGCGATGGCCAAGGGTTGTTCGGATGCGATGATGTTCGACTATCGCGGTTATGTGGCAGAGGCGACCGGGGCGAACATCTTCTTCGTCAAGGATGGCGAGGTGCATACACCGCTGGCGGATTCGTTCCTGAACGGGATCACCCGTCAGACGGTGGTCGGGATGCTGCGCGACATGCAGATCAAGGTGCATGAGCGGCACATCGAGGCGTCCGAGCTGGAAGGGTTCGAGCAGTGCTGGCTGACGGGGACTGCGGCAGAGGTTACGCCCGTCGGGTCGATTGGCGACTATAACTTTGAGGTGGGAGACCTGACAAAGCGGGTGGCGATGCAGTATGAAAAGCTGGTGCGGGCTTAGCTGGTATTTCAGGGGTGTGCGAAGATCGCGCCCCCCTGTTGAGGTAATATTTTACTAAATAATCCCTCTTCGCCTTGGCCGCGCCCTTTGCTACCAATGGCGGGAACGAGGGAGGACTATCATGACCATACGCTGGGGCATCATTGGCCCGGGGGCGATTGCCCACAATTATGCCGACGGGCTGGCGCAGTCTTCGTCTGGGCTTCTGATCGCCATCGCAAGCCGGGATGTGACGCGGCGCAAAGAGTTTGGCGACCACTATGCGATTGCCGACAACAAGCGCTACGGCGACTATGCCGCCCTGCTGGCCGACCCGGACGTAGACGCGATCTATATTGCCACGCCGCATCCTTGGCATGCCGAACTGTCGATTGCTGCGCTGCGGGCGGGCAAGCATGTGCTGTGCGAAAAGCCTGCCGGGATGAACGCGGCAGAGGTGACTGCGGTGACGGAAGTGGCGGCGCAGGAAGGCCGCTTTTTCATGGAAGCGTTCATGTACCGCTGCCATCCGCAGATCGCGCGAGTGCTGGAGATCATCGCGTCTGGTGAGATCGGGGTGCCGCAGCACATCAAGACGCATTTCGGATTCAACGCGCCCTATAAGGCCGGATCGCGGCTTTACGAGTTGGCGCTTGGTGGTGGGGGCATACTGGACGTTGGCGGCTATCCGGCCTCGCTGGCGCGGTTGATTGCGGGTGCGGCTATAGGGGAGCCATTCGCCAATCCGGTCAGTGTCAAAGGCGTTGGAACGCTGGCGGAAACTGGGGTTGATCAGGTGGCGTTCGGGCTTTTGAGTTTCGCTTCGGACTTCACAGCCGAGATTGCGGTCGCTGTGGCGCGCAACATGGACAACCGGGCCGTGATCACCGGGCCGAAGGGGCAGATTGTGATTGATGACCCGTGGGTGCCGGGCCGGAATGCGGGGCCGTCGGATGCGACGATCCATGTGACAGTTGGGAAAGAGACCCGTGACGAAGTGCTTCACGACCCGCGGATGCTGTTTGCGTTCGAGGCAGAGCATGTGTCGAATGCCATCGCCGCCGGTCTATTGCAAGCGCCGCATCCCGCGCCGAGCCATGCCGACAGTATCGGCAATAGCGAACTTCTGGACAAATGGCGGGCCGAGGTCGGCTACAAGACTTTCGCTGAGATGCCCGCTACGAACCGCAAGTTAGCCGGAGTGGTGCCGCAAGGTCTGTCCGATATGCCGAAGATCAAGCTGGCTGGCGTGGACCTGCCGATTTCAAAACTGATCCTGGGCTGCGACAACCGCAATTCCATCGCGGAAGGGGCGATTGTCTGGGATGCATGGCTGGAGGCGGGCGGCAACGCCTTTGACACTGGCTTCGTCTATGGCGGTGGTCTGCATGAAAAGGTGCTGGGGGAGTGGATTGCGGCGCGCGGCGTCGCCAAGGATGTGGTCGTCATCGCCAAGGGCGGCCACACGCCATATTGTACGCCGCGCGCAGTGGCAGCCCAGTTGGATATGTCGCTGGAACGGCTGAGGCTGGGGTTTGCGCCGATCTACATCATGCACCGCGACAATCCGGCTGTACCGGTGGGTGAGTTTGTCGATGCGCTGAACCAGCTGAAAGCGGCGGGCAAGATCGGGATTTTCGGCGGATCGAACTGGTCGCCGGCGCGGTTACTGGAAGCAAACGCCTATGCGGCGCAGAATGGGCTGGAGCCGTTCAGCATCCTGAACAATAATCTTGCGTTGGCCGTGATGGAAAAGCCAGTTTGGGCCGGGTGCGTCACCTCGAACGCGCCGGAGACGTTGGCAATGCTGCGCAATGGCGGTGTCACGCACCTAAGCTGGTCGTCGCAGGCGCGGGGGTATTTTCTGCCCGAAGCGTTACGCAACAGGCTGCCTGCCGATACCGCGCCGGAAACCTGCTTTGGCAGTGCAGCCAACGCCGAACGCCGCAATCGTGCAGAGATACTGGCGGGTGAGAAGGGTGTCAGCACCCACAACATTGCAACCGCATGGGTGCTGAACCAAAGCTTTCCGTCACTTGCGTTGATTGGACCGCGTAGCCCCGGTGAAATCGCCAGCACCCTGCCCGGTGCCGCGTTGACGCTGACAGAGGGCGAGGTGCTGTGGCTTAATCTAGAGCAGGATCAGAGGTAGATGGACGTCGGTCGATCAGACCTGCTCTTCCACTTGCCGGTCAATCCGCAGAAACTCTGCCACGCGGCGGTTGTCGGTAAGCGAGGCTTGGCTTTTCTGCCAGAGCGGGTGCCACAACCGATCAGACTGGCTGCGGTCGATCCGCAGGAATTGCGTCATCCGCCCCACATTCGAATCGGTGCGATGGTCTGCCAAATGTCTGGTCATGGGCCGCTCCTTCATTGGGTTGGTCAGCCAGACTACACCCGAAACGGCAGCGATCCTATTTCGATTTCCACGCCTTGCCATTTTTGGCCGACGCGCCAGGGCCGAAACGCTGCGGTAGGGCGGGATCGTCTGGTTTGTGCGCTGTAGTTGCGACCGACGCCGCGGTGTCGGTCGTTGCCTGTGCCACGGTAGCGACAGGATTGGGCACCCCATTTACGACCGGAGCGGCGGCATCAGGCGCTGCTTGCGTTGTTCCAGCTGAGGCGATCTGGGCAGAGAGTGTGGCGCTGATGGTTGTCCAGACCGCCGCAAAGTCCACCTTTTCGTAAGCGACCAGTCCCAGAATTGCGATCAATGGCAGTACGACCATGTTCAACATGGTGCGGAAAGGTTCCTGACGTGTCTTGTGCCGAAAGAACCACTGCGCCAGCTTTGCCGCAGGCCATCCACCGAGTGCCGCGAGCGACAGCAACCACATTTCCGATATTCGCTCCTCATCATTTAGCGCGCGCTGTTTGTCGACGGCAAACACCACGAATGTTGCAAGGTTCATCAGCAGCAGCCATGCCACCAGGCTCAGGCCAAGCATGCCAAGAGTGTCGGGGTTTGGATCATACGGGTTCATACTCTGCGATGTGCCAAAGGATGATGGCAGGGTTGCGGCAGATTGCAGTCAAGATAACGGGATTGGCGGAAAATCCGTCACACTGCCGAAAATCCGTTGTCGACGAACAACTGAGTGCCGTTGACGAATTCCGCATCGTCGGACGCCAGATACAGTGCGGCGCGGGCAATGTCTTCGGGTTGGCCAAAGCGACCCTGTGCGGCTTTGATCGCGGCTTCAGAGACATCGACGCCCAAAGCGGTCAGCTCTTTGACCTCACGCAGGCCGTGTGGGGTTTCGATGAAGCCGGGGCAGACGGCATTGCACCGGATGCCACGGTCACGGAATTCGACGGCAATGGCGCGGGCGAACATGTGACACGCACCTTTGGTGGCGTCATACAGCACTTCCATCGGGGTGGCATACACGGCTGAAATTGACGAGGTGCAGACGATGGCACCTTTACCAGCGGCCAGCATTCCCGGCAGCACGGCCTGGGTCATCAGGTACATCGACTTGACGTTGACATCGAACAGGAAGTCCCAATCAACCTCGGTGGTTTCGAGGAAGGGTTTGATGACGATGGTGCCGGCGTGATTGAACAGGACATTGACCGGGCCGAGTGCTGCGGTCACCGCGGCCACTGCTGCATCGACATCAGCTTTGATCGCCACATTGGCATTGACGAAGATGGCCTTGTGACCGGCTGACCGCAGTTCTTGTTCCAAGGCCCGACCGCGGGTGACATCGCGGTCGATGATGCCGACCGCGGCACCCTCTGCTGCGAACAGCCGGACAGCCGCTGCGCCGCAACCGCCTGCGCCACCCGAGATGATAGCCACTTTGCCTGCCAATCGGTTCATCTGTCACCCCTTTATGCCATAGCGTTCAGCCTAGCAGCGTCCGCTGGTGAGAGTGTAGTTCTAACTGAGTCGGGCAACTGCCCATTGGGCCGCCTCGGCGACTGCTTCATCAGCGTCGTTCAACAGACTGGCCGCCGATGGCAGAAGGTTCGGCAGGTCGGAGTTGCCGATGGCATAGAGCACGTTGCGGACAAAGCGGTTGCGGCCGATGCGCTTTATCGGGCTGCCGGAAAACCGGGCGCGGAAGGCGGTGTCGTCCAGTGTGGCAAGGTCAGCAAGTTCCGGGGCGCCGACGCGAGGCTGATAGCCAAGTTCGGTGGCGGCAGCAGCGAATTTGTTCCACGGGCAGACTGCAAGGCAGTCATCGCAGCCATAGATGCGGTTGCCCATCAGGGGGCGAAGCTCTGGATCGACGGGTCCGTGATGTTCGATGGTCAGATATGAAATGCAGCGACGGGCATCCAGTTTATAGGGCGCGGGGAAGGCGTTGGTCGGGCAGATGTCGAGACAGGCTGTGCAGTTGCCGCAATGGCTTTGCTCGGGCGCGTCTTTGGGTAAGTCGAGCGTGGTGAAAATCGCGCCAAGGAAGAACCAGTTGCCCAGATCGCGCGACAGAAGGTTGGTGTGCTTGCCCTGCCAGCCCAGACCGGCGGCCTGGGCGAGGGGTTTTTCCATGACGGGAGCGGTGTCGACGAAAACCTTGATCTCGCACGCGGTCTGTTCGATCAACCAGCGGCCAAGGCGTTTGAGGCGTTTTTTGATCAGGTCATGGTAGTCGCGGCCTTGGGCATAGACCGAAATTGCCGCACGGTCGGGATGGTTCAGGGTTTCCAGCGGGTCTGTATCGGGCGAGTAAACATCGGCCAGCATGATCACTGACCTCGCCTGCGGCCACAAGGCCGCCGCCGACCCGCGCCACGCCTCGCGTTCGGCCAGCCAAGCCATCTGCCCGTGCCGCCCTTCCACCAGAAATTCCCGCAGATGCTTCGCAGTTTCGGGGGTGGCATCGGGTGCACAAATACCCATCTTCGCAAAGCCGGTTGCCTTTGCCTGTGCCGCCAGCCTGTCGCGCAAAACGTCCATTGTGCTTTCTACCACGGAAAATCGGACATGCGACCCTGTGGCAATCTTGCATCGCCCATCTATGCTACCCAAGTTAGCAGCAGGCCAGTGCGGACGTGCCTATACAGGGCGACCGCCACGGTGCTTGAAAGGGAGATACTTCATGAATCTTGAGAAGTTTACCGAACGTTCGCGTGGCTTTTTGAATGCCGCACAGACAATAGCGATGCGGGACAGCCATCAGCGGTTGTCGCCCGAACATCTGCTGAAAGCGATAATGGATGATGATCAGGGGTTGGCCAGCAATCTGATCCGCCGTGCCGGGGGCGAACCGCAGCGTGTGACCGAGGCTTTGACGCTGACGCTGGCCAAGTTGCCCAAGGTGACAGGCGACGCGCAACCGTTCATGGACCCCGGTCTGGTAAAGGTGCTGGACGAGGCGGAGAAGGTGGCCAAGAAAGCTGGCGACAGCTTTGTGCCGGTCGAGCGCATTCTGATGGCTTTGGCGATGGTGTCGTCGAAGGCGAAAGAGGCTTTGGATGCGGGTGCCGTGACCGCACAAAAGCTGAATTCCGCGATCAATGACATTCGCAAGGGTCGGACGGCGGATACCGAAAACTCTGAGGCAGGCTATGACGCCTTGAAGAAATACGCTCGCGATCTGACCGAAGCGGCGGAGCAGGGTAAGATTGACCCGATCATCGGGCGTGACGACGAAATTCGCCGGACCATGCAGGTTCTGTCGCGGCGCACCAAGAACAACCCGGTGCTGATCGGTGAACCCGGCGTCGGCAAGACCGCGATTGCGGAAGGTCTCGCGCTGCGGATCGTGAATGGTGACGTGCCAGAAAGCTTGCGGAACAAGAAGCTGATGGCGTTGGACATGGGATCGCTGATCGCCGGGTCGAAGTATCGCGGTGAATTCGAGGAGCGGCTGAAGGCGGTTCTGAACGAAGTGACCAGCGCCGATGGCGAGATCATCCTGTTCATTGACGAAATGCACACGCTGGTCGGCGCGGGCAAATCCGATGGCGCGATGGATGCCGCCAACCTGATCAAACCGGCGCTGGCGCGGGGCGATCTGCACTGCGTTGGCGCGACCACGCTGGATGAATACCGCAAGTATGTTGAAAAGGACGCGGCCTTGGCCCGGCGGTTCCAGCCCGTGATGGTGTCGGAGCCTACGGTTGAGGATACGATCTCCATCCTGCGCGGCATCAAGGAGAAATACGAACTGCACCACGGGGTGCGGATTTCTGACTCCGCACTGGTTGCGGCGGCGACCTTGAGCCACCGCTATATCACCGACCGATTCCTGCCTGACAAAGCGATCGACCTGATGGACGAAGCGGCCAGCCGTCTGCGGATGGAGGTCGATTCCAAACCCGAGGAACTCGATCAGTTGGATCGTCAGATCCTGCAATTGCAGATCGAAGCCGAGGCGTTGAAGAAAGAAGACGACGCCGCGTCGAAGGACCGTCTGGAACGGCTAGAAAAGGAATTGGCCGAACTGCTGGAGCATTCCAGTGAGATGACCGCCAAATGGCAGGCGGAACGCGCCGCACTGGAAGCTTCGCGGGAGTTGAAGGAACAGCTGGAAAAGGCGCGGTCGGAACTCGATCAGGCCAAGCGTGATGGCAATCTGGGCCGCGCGGGTGAGTTGTCCTATGGCATCATTCCGGGCTTGGAGAAAAAGTTGGTAGATGCCGAGGCGCGCGAAGGTGACGCTTTGGTCAGCGAAGCCGTGCGGCCGGAACAGATAGCCGAGGTGGTTGAACGCTGGACCGGGATTCCCGTGGCCAAGATGCTGGAAGGCGACCGCGAAAAGCTGCTGAAGATGGAAGAGGAGCTTGGCAAGCGGGTGATAGGCCAGCGGACGGCTGTCACAGCCGTGTCCAATGCCGTGCGCCGGGCGCGGGCGGGTCTGAACGACGAGGGGCGTCCGTTGGGCAGCTTCTTGTTCCTTGGCCCCACGGGTGTTGGCAAGACCGAACTGACCAAGGCGCTGGCATCCTATCTGTTCGACGACGACTCAGCGATGGTGCGGATCGACATGAGCGAATTCATGGAGAAACACGCCGTGTCCCGACTGATCGGTGCCCCGCCCGGTTATGTGGGCTATGATGAGGGGGGCGTTCTAACTGAAGCGGTCCGTCGCCGCCCCTATCAGGTCGTGTTGTTCGATGAGGTGGAAAAGGCCCACCCGGATGTGTTCAACGTGCTGCTGCAAGTACTGGATGACGGCATTCTAACCGACGGGCAGGGCCGGACCGTGGATTTCAAGCAGACGCTGATCATCCTTACCTCGAACCTGGGGGCCTATGCGTTGAGCCAGCTGCCGGACGGTGCCGACCCGACCCGAGCGCGCGAAGAGGTGATGGAGGCCGTCAGGGCGCACTTCCGACCCGAGTTCCTGAACAGGCTGGACGAAAC
>JBDSXE010000531.1:0-5658 GCA_039926325.1 Paracoccaceae bacterium
GATGGGGTCGCGCTATGCCCTTGCGGTTTCGTCCTGCTCTGCCGCGTTGTTCCTGTCGCTCAAGGCGCTTGACCTGCCGCGCGGTGCCCGCGTCCTGATCCCGGCCTTCACCTTCGCTGCTGTCCCCTCTGCCGTCGTCCACGCCGATTGCGTACCTGTTTTGGTCGAGGATTTGTCCGTCGGGTGCCATGATCACAGCTTTCCTGAAACTCTTCTTCAGGAAAACTTTAAGCCATAGATTGGTGACAGGCCAGTGACAATCTTTGCTTATGGGGGAATTTTGCCGAGACGTCGCGTCAAACACCCAATCTGTCGCGCATCCCATACCATGTCATCGCTAGAACTAGCAGGGGCCAGCGCATCGCCACACCGCCGGGGAAGGCCGCTTGGGGGATGCTGGCCATCAGGTCGAAACGTTCGGTCTGTGCGGCTGTCGCTTCGGCCAAGATCTTGCCCGCAAGCGTGGCCATTGCCACGCCGTGGCCAGAATAGCCGCTGGCGGACAGGATATTTGGGGCGGGACTGGAAAAACAGGGCATCCGGTTCATGGTGATGGCAAGGGTGCCACCCCAAGCGAAGTCGATCTTGGTGCCCTTGAGTTGCGGGTAAATCGACAGCATCGGCTTGGACACGGTTTTCGCGATATCGGCAGGAAAGCGGTAACCGTAGGTTTCACCACCGCCGAACAGCAGGCGATTATCCTCGGAAAGATGCCAGTAGTTGACCACGAATTTGCTGTCATAGACGGCGATGGGTTCTGACAGGATGTCTTTGGCACGATCGCCCAAGGGTTCGGTGGCGACGATGAAATTGTTGATCGGCATAACGCGGGCGGCAATCGTAGGCTCCAGCCCGCCAAGATAACCGTTGCCTGCGAGGATGACCTGATTGCAGGTCACGCGGCCTTGGGCGGTATGGACGACGGGTTTCGCGCCGTGGTCAATCCGCAGAACTTCGCTATTCTCGTGAATCTTTGCCCCGGATTTGGTGGCGGCGGCAGCAAGGCCAAGGGCGTAGTTCAGGGGATGGAGGTGGCCCGCGTCACGGTCAATTTCGCCACCTTTGAAGGCTGCAGAGCCGATCAGCCGACGCGTGGCGGATTGGTCAAGCGATTCCAGATGCGTGTAACCGTAATCGCGGCGCAGTTTGTCGGTGTAGGCGTGGCTGTCGCGCACTTCCGCGTCAGTCCAGCAGGCGGTGGCGATGCCGGGGTAGAAGGTGACGGGCATGGCATGGTCGCGGATCAGGAATTTGACGAGCGTTTTGGCTTCTTCAGCCAAGTCCCAGAAGCGATGCGCCTGTTCGCGGCCCACGGCAGATTCGATCCAGTTTTGATCCTGACGCTGGCCAGAGCCGACCTGACCGCCGTTGCGACCAGAGGCACCGAAGCCGACCTTGTTCGCCTCGCACAGCGTCACGTCGTAACCGCGCTGGGCGAGATGCAGGGCGGCGGACAGGCCAGTGTAGCCGCCGCCGACGATGCAGATGTCGGCGGTGGTGTCGCCTTGCAGCGTCGGAAATGGGGCCAGTGGGGCTGCAGTCGCGGCGTAGAAAGAGGCCGGGTACTGGCCCGGCCTGTCGTTGATATGCAAGAGGTTCATACGTTCAGCAGAAGGTGCTGACGTTCCCACGGGCTGATGACTTGCAAGAACTCTTTGTATTCGTTGCGCTTTACCGAATCGTAGACCTTGCAAAATTCCACGCCCAACACGTCTTTCAGGGCAGTATCCTCTGCCAGCAGGTCCAGCGCATCGCCCATGTTGGTGGGGATGTCGTTGCTGTCGATGTAGGCGTTGGATTTGAATTCCGGGCGCGGATCGCGTTTTTCCATCAGGCCCAGATAGCCGCAGGCCAGCGTGGCCGCGATGCCGAGATAGGGGTTGCAATCCATGCCCGGCAAGCGGTTTTCGATACGGCGCGCAGCAGGGGTGGACACGGGAATCCGCAAGCCGGTGGTGCGGTTGTCGTGACCCCATTCCAGATTGATCGGCGCGGAAAAGTCCGGGACATAGCGCCGATAGCTGTTCACGTAAGGGGCCAGTACGGCAATCGCACCGGTCAGATGGTGCTGCAATCCGGCGATGAAGTGAAAGAACGCGTCGGTTTCCTCGCCCTTTTTCTCGGCAAAGATGTTCTTGCCGGATTTCGTATCCACGACCGAGGTATGGATGTGCATCGCGGAGCCGGGTTCGCCGCCGATGGGTTTGGCCATGAAGGTGGCGAAACAATCGTGGCGCATGGCGGCTTCGCGGATCAGGCGCTTGAAAAAGAACACATCGTCAGCCAGTCGGACCGGGTCTCCGTGGGCAAGGTTCAGTTCGATCTGGCCAGCGCCGCCCTCTTGCAAGATACCGTCGATTTCAAGACCTTGCGCCTCTGCAAAGTCGTAAAGATCGTCGATCACCTTGCCGTATTCATCGACCGCAGACAGGGAATACGCCTGTTTGCCGGCGGCTTTGCGACCCGAGCGGCCCATTGGCGGTTCGATTGGCATGTTGGGGTCGATGTTGCGGGCGGTAAGAAAGAACTCCATCTCCGGTGCGACAACGGGGGTCCAGCCCTGATCGTTGTAAAGCTGGACGATGCGTTTCAGCACGTTGCGGGGCGAGTAGGGGACGGGATTACCCTCTTGGTCCATCGCGTCGTGGATGACTTGCAGGGTTACGTCAGCGGTCCAGGGGGCTGCGGTTGCGGTGGTGAAGTCGGGGACCATGACCATGTCAGGCTCGGTGAAGGCGTCAAACGGATTGTCGGCCCATTCACCGGTGATGGTTTGCAGGAAGATCGAGTTGGGCAGGTAATAGTTGGTCTGTTTGGCGAATTTCTGGGCAGGCATCGCCTTGCCGCGGGCCACACCGGCAATGTCGCCGATCACGCATTCCACTTCATCAACGCGGCGATTTCCGATGTATTCGCGGGCTGCTTCCGGCAGCTGGTCGGTCCATTTGGACATATTACTCACTGAGTTGGGGCGATTTGGCCCGAGGTTCCTTGAAGAAAGCCGCGATCTGGGCGGCCATCGTCTGGTCTTGCAGAGGTGCGGTCAGTCGTAGGGTCGCGTCGGCCATCAGGTCATCTGGGACAAGCCCCTTGCCGCGGGTTTTCATCAGACCGTCGATGAATTCGGGGCGAAATTCGGGATGGGCCTGGATGGTAAGGGCGTTGTCGTCATAAAGCAGGGCGGCGTTTGCGCAGAAATCGTTGCTGGCGATGACTTTGGCGGATTTGGGCGCCTGGGTCACCTGATCGCGGTGCCAGGCGTTCAGGGTCAGATGCGTACCGTTGAAGTCGTAGTCGGTCGCCCCGACGGCCCAACCACCGGCATAGCGTTCGACGCGGCCGCCCATCGCCTGCGCGATGATCTGGTGGCCAAAGCAGATGCCAACCATCGGCACATGGGCAGTGAAACTGTCGCGGATGAACTGTTCCAGCGGCGGTATCCACGGGTGAACTTCGTAAGCGCCGTGGCGGGAGCCGGTGATGAGCCAACCGTCGCATTCAGCGGCTGATGCCGGAAATTCACCATCGACCACGCGGTAGGTGCGGAAGGTAAAACCGTGGCCCGCCAGAAGCCGCGCGAACATGTCGGGATAATCGCCCATTTCCGGGGCGAGGGCGTCGGGCGCAAGGCCAGTTTGCAAGATGCCGATCAGCATGATTGTCCGTTTTGGTTGTGCCAGATTTGACTTTGTCAGCGTAGCGTGACGCCCCCCCGGTTGGTCAAGGGGGCGTTTCCGTCAGACAGTGTCGAGGTACAGTTCGACCTTTTCCGCGTCCGACAATTCATCAAGATAGTGCAGTTCCTGACGCTTGGTCGAGACGAGGTTCTTGATCAGTTCGGGATGAAGGAAGCGCGGGACGATGACGCTTTGCTCCATCGCGTCGATGGCATCGGCCCAGTTCGGGCAGATTTGCGGCAAGTCGTCCAATGCATAGGCATTGCCGATAACGGGGTTGGCAGGCTCCATCTCGCGTTCGATGCCGTCGAGTGCTGCGCCAAGGATAGCGGCAAGCATCAGATACGGGTTGACGTCACCACCCGCAACACGGTGTTCGATGCGGCGGGCAGAGGGGTTGCCGGCGGGGATGCGAATGGCGGCGGTGCGGTTCTCGTAGCCCCAGCTGATGGCAGTGGGGGCATGTTTGCCGGGGACCAGCCTTTCATAGCTGTTCTGGTGCGGGGCAAAGATCAGCGTGCTGTCGTGCATGGAGTTCAGGCAACCGGCCACCGCTTGGCGCAAGATGGCAGAGCCTTTGGGGCCGCCGCTGTCGAACACGTTGCGGCCCATGTCGTCGATAAGGCTGAAGTGGGTGTGCAGGCCAGAGCCGGAATATTCGGGGTAAGGTTTCGCCATGAAAGAGGCCGCAAAGCCGTGACGACGGGCAAGGCCCTTGACCAGCATCTTGAACAGCCACGCATCATCGGCAGCGCGCAGGGCGTCGTCGCAGTGCATCAAATTGACCTCGAACTGGCCCAGACCGGTTTCAGAGGTGCTGGTGTCCGCCGGAATGTCCATTGCTTCGCAGGCGTCATATAGGTCGGTGAAGAACGTATCGAACACGTCAAGTGCGCGGATTGACAGGGTTTCGGCGGCCTTGCGGCGCTTGCCAGAACGGGGACTGGGGGGAACTTGCAGGGTTTTACCCGAGTCGTCGATCAGGAAGAATTCCAGCTCAATCGCGCAAACTGGGGTCAGGCCACGCGCCTTGAAGCGGTTGACGACAGTGGCCAGGGCGTGGCGCGGGTCGCCCTCGTAAGGAGTGCCATTTTCGTGGAACATCCAGATCGGCAGCAGGGCGGTCGGCGCCTCTAGCCACGGCATCGGCATGAAGCCGCGCTCAGTAGGTTTCAGAATGCCGTCCTGATCGCCCTGCTCAAACACCAGCGGGCTGTCGTCAATGTCTTCGCCCCAGATGTCGAGGTTCAGGACCGAAAAGGGGAAGCGGGTGCCGTCCTTGACGATCTTGTCGGCGAAGCGCGCGGGGACGCGTTTGCCGCGAGCCTGACCGTTAAGGTCGGCAGCGGCCACGCGGATTGTCCGGACGTCCGGGTGTTTTCTGAGCCAGTCTTTCATCATGTCACATCAGGCAGGGCACGGAACCGCCCACACTTGCCATATGGCCAGCAGGCGGGTTCGGATCATGCCCTTGATCCATCCCATTTTGTCGACCCCGGCGGGGGCCATCATGGTCCCCACGCAATTTGATCAAATGTAAGGATAGAGGACAGAGGGGGGCTGAGGCAAGCGGATTCTGGCGCACTGGGGTTGCGGGGTGGCGGTTGGCTAGGCGTGCAGCCCTAAATCCGCAGGCGTGGGCGGTGTGGGGACTGCCAAGTAAGTCTCAGCAGCGATCCGTACCAAGCCCTTGAGGCACAGTGTTTCGCGGTCTTCGGGTGAAAGCGCCGAGATGGCCGTAGAGATGACAGCGAACAACGCCGCCGCGTCGGTGCCGGTGGTCGCGATGTAGGGCAGGCCGGGGGTTGGGTCGGTCTGACCCACCACTTTCAGTCCGTTGGCGAAGGTTTCCCAACGGGTGATCATTTTCCACGTTACGGCGTCGATGGCTGCAATGTCGGCGCGGCCCTCGGCAACGGCTTTGGCGGACAGCAGGTGGCCACCTGACCGCAGATAGGGCGTCAAGGTGATGCCGAGATTG
>JBDSXE010000532.1:0-5017 GCA_039926325.1 Paracoccaceae bacterium
CAAGAAAATTCGTCACACCCAGCGCGCGCTGTTCCGACCAGTTCTGACCGGGGGCGGAAACACCGACCAGAACGTGCAACGGGCCGGTCGTTGGCATGCTTTTCCACAGCGCCGCCGCTAGCGAATGACCGGCGGGCACAAAGCCTTGACCGATGAACGATTGCCGCGCGTTGCCCTTGGCACCTTCCAGATCGTCCACGTTGGAGGCGATCACGATGATGCCCGCATCCCGCGCCCGCTTGATCACATCGTCAAAGGCGTTGTTGTCAACGATGGAGGTGATCAGCGCATCGGGCTTTCTCGCCAATGCAGCCTCCATGTTGGCTACCTGTTCCTGAACCGAGCCATCGGTCTGCACATAGACCATCTGGCAGTTGGCGTTGACCTTGCCACAGGCATCCTCATAACCCTTTTGCACGGCCTGCCAGAACGTGTTCGACGCGCCGGAATGAACGGTAAACACAATCTCCAGCTTCTTGTCCTGCGCGAAGGCGACCGACCCCATTAGGCCCGCAGCCAGCGTCATAGTTACAAACAGACGTTTCATTTTCTCTCTCCCTATGGTGCAGCGCGTCTCTGCGTTTCAGATGTCCGACGCGTTCGTGGTCCGACGCTGGACGGTAAAGGCCCGGTCCAGATCGGGATTGAGTTCCAGGCCAAGGCCCGGACCGGGCGGCACCGTGATCATGCCATTCCTGACTTCCGGCAGGGCAGTGACCAGATCACGGTACCAGGTTTTGTAAAAGGCGCGCACACTTTCCTGCACCAAGGCATTGGGTGCATTCAGCGACAGATGGGTTGACGCCGCCAGCACGACCGGACCGGTACAGTCGTGCGGGGCGACCGGCAGATGCCACGCCTCTGCCATGCTGGCGATCTTGCGCGCCTCTGACAAACCGCCGCACCAGCTGATATCCAGCATCACCACGCCCGCCACGCCGGTTTCCAGATAGTCGCGGAAACCCCAACGGGTTGCGAGGGTTTCAGAGGCGCTGATGGGTGCGGGCGACACTTCGGCATAGCGTTTCAGGCTGGACAGGCTGTCCATCTTGATGGGGTCTTCGTGCCAGAAGGTCTGGAACGGCGTCAAAGCCTTGGCGATCTGCATGGCGGGCAAAAGCTGCCACATCGAATGAAACTCGACCATGATATCCATCCGTTCGCCCACAGCGCTGCGGATTTTCTCGAACGGTTCCAGCGCACGTTTCAGGTCGGGCAGCGAGATATACTGCCCGCGCGACGCCTCTGCCGCCAGATCGAACGGCCAGATCTTCAGCGCCGTTATCCCCTCTTCCAGCAGAGAATGCGCGAGGTCGTCGGCGTGGTGCAGGAACCCGTTCAGATCGTCATACTGCGTGTTGGCACCAAGGCCAAAGTTGGCGCTGGCCTGCCCAGTGGCGCGCTTGATGTAATCGCTGCCCGCGCAGGTGTTGTAGGTGCGGATTTCCCGCCGGGTGAACCCGCCCAGAAGTTGCGCGATGGGAAGCCTCGTCGATTTGCCGAACAAATCCCACAGCGCAATATCGAACGCCGAATTGCCACGCATTTCCGCACCTGAGGACCGAAATCCCAGATAGCCCACCAGATCAGCCGCCAGCCGGTCAATCTCCAACGGATCATGGCCAATCACGCGCGGGGCGATGTATTCGTGGACGTGCCCCTCGACCGCAGCCGCGCCAAAGAACGTCTCGCCCAGACCGACCAACCCCTCGTCGGTATGCACTTGCAGCCAGATCAGGTTCGGACGTTCGGTGATGCGGATGGTTTCCAGTGCCGTGATCTTCATGACATGCCCGCCGCCAGCAGGGCACCAATGCTTTCGTCGAAATGCAGGCTCATCAGTTCGACCGCCAGCCTTGGGTCCGAGGCAGCGATCGCCCGCGCCAGATCGGCGTGATTGGCCAGCATCGCATCCTGCGACCGTACAGCGGCGCGGCTTTTCCAGCCGATGGGCCAGGTTGTGCGGGTAATACCCTGAAACGCCCCGACAATCAGGACGAACACCGGATTTTTCGACGCCCGCGCCAGTGCAATGTGGAAAGCGAGGTCCAGTTCCATCAACCGCGACGCATCGTCCTTGGCGTCCCGCATCGCCTGCGCCAAAGCGATCAGCGCCGCCGCTTCGTCATCAGACCGCCGGATCGCGGCCAGCGTAACTATGCGCGTCTCGATCGTCCGCCGCACGTCGTAGATTTGCTGGATATTGATCTGGTCGGTATGAACCCCGTGTTCGATCATCAACGACATCGCACCATGATCAATCTGCGACACCGTCGCCCGCTTGCCGGTCGCCAGTTCGATGATCCGCATGGCCGACAGCGACCGGAACGCCTCTCGTACCACAGTGCGCGATACATTCAGTTCTTTGGACATTGCCGCCTCGGATGGCAAACGGTCGCCCGGCATCAGGTCATGGGCGCGAATATGACGAGAAATCGCGCCAATCGCATCACTGACCAAGCCGTGGCCGACCTCTTGTTGCACGCGATTCTCCTAAACCTGTCCGACAGGTTTCTATTGATCTGTTGATAGGAACTTGCGAACATGCCTGTCAACAGCTTTTTGGGAATGGCGATGGTCCAGGTTGATCTGGTGTTTGACGCAGCCGACGTGGTCGGTGAAAGCGCTGTCTGGGATGATCGCACGGACAGGTTGATCTGGATCGATATCATCGGCCGCCGCATCCACGCATTGCATCCGGCAAGTGGCGAACATCAGCTTTGGCCCATGACGGATCGGCCCACCTCCATTGGTTTGCGGGCGGATGGCGGGGCTATTCTGGGCATGGAAAAGCAGATTTGTCTGTGGGATTGGCTGGGTACGCCGCCACCAGTGTGCGCCGTCGAACCGGACCTTCCGGCGAACCGCCTGAACGAAGGTTGTGTCGGCCCGGATGGCGCGTTCTGGGTCGGCACCATGTTGAACAACATCAACGACGACGATACGCCCAGCCCGATCACAAAGGTTACAGGTCGCCTGTATCGCTACGACGGCACACTGACCCGGATCAGCGACGACTGTTTTGGCATCACAAACACCCTCGTCTGGCCAACGCCCGACCTGCTGATCACCGCCGACACGATGGCCAACACGCTGTACAGCTACCGCATCCGGGACGGTCTGCTGATGGATCGCAAGCCGTTGATGCAGGGCTATGCGCGCGGCCTGCCGGATGGATCGTGTCTGGATGCCGAGGGCTGCATCTGGACCTGCCGCGTTGTCGGTGGCGCGTGCCTCACCCGCGTCACGCCCGAGGGCAACCTCGACCGCGTGATCGAGCTGCCGTGCCAGTGGCCGACCAGTTGCACGTTCGGCGGTGCAGACCTGACCACGCTTTACGTCACCTCTGCCCGCTTTACCCAGTCGCCCGCGCATCTTGCAGCCAACCCGCACGAAGGCGCGGTGTTTGCGCTGGTCCCCGGTGTCAAAGGTGTGCCTGCCAACCGCTTTGGCCCAACCGCCTGAAATCTAAGCGCCCTGCCCGACAATCTTGCATTCGCAGCATGTGTCACTTGTCCTGCACAAGCCGTTGCTACAAGCATTGCGCGCAGCGGACAGGAGTTGCGATGGATCAGATCGACATGTTGGTGATCGGCAGCGGCCCGGCGGGCAGACGTGCCGCCGTGCAGTCGGCCAAACTGGGCAAGTCAGTGCTGGTGGTGGACAAGGGTCGCAGGTTGGGGGGCGTATCGGTGCATACCGGCACGATCCCGTCGAAAACCCTCCGCGAAACCGTGTTGAACCTGTCTGGCTGGCGTGAGCGCGGGTTTTATGGCCGCGGCTACCGCGTCAAGCAGGACATCTCTGCCACCGACCTGTTGCAGCGGCTGACCAAAACGCTGGACCACGAGGTAGAGGTTTTGCAACACCAGTTCATGCGGAACATGGTGAAAAGCATCTTTGCCACCGCCCGCTTTGTCGGTCCGAACGAGGTTGAACTGACCACCGAAACCGGCGAGGTCAGCCACGTCGGGTTCAAGAATGCGCTGATCGCTGTCGGCACCCACCCGCATCGACCCGCCAACGTGCCCTTTGATCGCGCCCGCGTGTTCGACAGCGATGAATTTCTGGAGCTGACGCACCTGCCGCGCACCCTGACCGTCATCGGCGGTGGCGTGATCGGTGTGGAATATGCCACGATCTTTTCGGCGCTGGATGTGCCTGTCACGTTGATCGAAACGCGCGACACCATCCTTGATTTTGTCGACCGAGAGATAGTCGACGACTTCATTCACCAGATGCGTGAACGCGGTATGACCATCCGATTGGGCGCCGGGGTCAAGGAAATCGTCAGCGATGCCAATGGGGTCTGGGTCACATTGTCGGATGGCCGCAAGGTCCGGTCGGAATGCTTGCTGTATGCGGCAGGACGTTCTGGCAACGTCGCCAGCCTGAACCTTGCAGCGGTCGGCATCGCAGTGGATGGACGCGGCCGGTTAACCGTCGATCCGGTGACGTTCCAGACCAGCGCGCCCAACATCTATGCGGCAGGCGATGTGATCGGATTTCCCAGCCTCGCCTCTACCTCGATGGAACAGGGCCGCCTTGCCGCCTGCCATGCTTTTGGTGTGCCTCTGCCTCCCGCGCCAGAAACCTTTCCCTACGGCATCTACGCGGTACCAGAGATTTCGACAGTTGGTCAGTCGGAAGAACAGGTTCGGGCCAGCGGCATCCCGTATGAATGCGGCATCGCCCGTTTCCGCGAAACCTCTCGCGGGCATATCATGGGGGTGAATGCCGGTTTCCTGAAGCTGATCTTCGCCATAGGCAGCCGCCGCTTGCTGGGCGCGCACATCGTTGGTGAAGGGGCTACCGAACTGATCCACATCGGGCAAGCCGTGATCAACCTGCATGGCACCGTCGATTTCTTCGTCGAAAACACCTTCAACTACCCAACGCTGGCAGAGGCGTACAAAGTTGCAGGTCTGGATGCGTGGAACCGGATGGGCCAAGCCTGACCTTTGTTGACATCGCCCCGCACCGGGTTCACGTTCGGGCGATGGCAAAGAAAGCAGGT
>JBDSXE010000533.1:0-2922 GCA_039926325.1 Paracoccaceae bacterium
AGCCGCTACGGCCACGAAGACGGCCTTCTGGACCGTCTCGGTGGCGGGGCCTGGCAGGCGAAAAAGGCGAAACTCAAGGAGCGCATCCGCGAGATCGCCGACAAACTCATGCGGATCGCTGCCGAACGCGCCCTGCGTCACGCCCCGATTTTGGAGGCTCCGCACAGCATCTGGGAAGCCTTCGCCGCGCGTTTCCCCTATCAGGAAACCGACGACCAGCTTTCTGCCATCGCGGACGTCGTGGCCGACCTTGAAAAAGGCTCGCCGATGGATCGCTTGATTGTCGGTGACGTCGGTTTCGGCAAGACCGAGGTGGCGATGCGCGCCGCCTTTGTAGCGGCCCTCAGTGGCATGCAAGTCGCGCTGATTTGTCCCACCACGCTGCTTGCCCGTCAGCACTTTCGCAGCTTTGCGGAACGCTTTCGCGGTTTCCCGATCACCGTCCGCCCACTGTCGCGCTTTGTCAGCGCCAAGGACGCCACTGCCACGCGTGAGGCGATGGCCAACGGAACAGTTGACATCGTCGTCGGAACCCATGCCTTGCTGGCGAAATCCGTCCGTTTCAAAAACCTTGGCCTGATGGTGATCGACGAGGAACAGCATTTCGGCGTCTCCCATAAGGAACGCCTCAAGGAAATGAAATCCGATGTCCACGTCCTGACCCTGACCGCCACGCCAATACCTCGCACGCTGCAACTGTCCCTGACTGGCGTGCGCGACCTTAGCATCATTGCCACCCCTCCGGTCGACCGCCTTGCCATTCGTACTTATGTCAGCGAGTTCGACACCATCACCATCCGCGAAGCCTTGCTGCGCGAGCATTATCGCGGCGGCCAAAGCTTCTATGTCGTGCCCCGCATCAGCGATCTGCATGAAATCGTGGATTTCCTGAAAACGCATGTCCCGGAAGTCACCCACGTTGTTGCCCACGGTCAGCTTGCGGCAGGCGATCTGGATGACCGGATGAACCAGTTTTACGACGGCAAGTATGACGTGCTGCTGGCGACCTCCATCGTGGAATCCGGTCTGGATATCCCGACTGCCAACACCATGATCATCCACCGTGCGGATATGTTCGGCCTGTCGCAACTGTACCAGATCCGGGGCAGGGTGGGCCGCGCCAAGACCCGCGCTTATTGCTACCTGACCACAAAACCCCGCGCGCCACTGACGCCGCAAGCCACCAAGCGGCTGCGTCTGTTGGGAAGCCTTGATAACCTCGGCGCGGGCTTCAACCTTGCCAGCCACGACCTTGACCTGCGCGGCGCGGGCAATCTGCTGGGTGAGGAACAGTCAGGCCACATCAAGGAAGTTGGCTACGAACTGTACCAGCAGATGCTGGAAGAAACGATCGCCCGTATCAAATCCGGTGAATTGCAGGGCCTGTCCTCGGTCGATGACCAATGGGCCCCGACGATCAACCTCGGCGTTCCGGTAATGATCCCAGAGGCGTTCATACCCGACCTCGACATTCGCCTTGGCCTGTACCGACGCCTGTCTGGCCTTGGCACCAAAGTCGAACTGGAAGGTTTCGCAGCCGAACTGATCGACCGCTTCGGACCGCTGCCGAAAGAGGTGAACACCCTCATGGTTATCGTTCGGATCAAGGCGCTATGCAAAAAAGCCGGAATTTCGCGACTTGATGTCGGGCCGAAGGGTGCCACCGTGCAGTTTCACAACGACAAATTCGCCAATCCGGCGGGTCTGGTGGAGTTCGTCAAAGCTCAGGGTGCCGGTGCAAAAATCGTCGGCAACAAGATCGTCCTGACGGGCGAGATGAAGACCGAATCCGACCGCATCAAGGGCGCGTTCAACGTCGCCAAAGACCTTGCCGAAAAGATCGTCAAACAGGGCCAAGGCGTGATCAGAAAAAGTGGGTAGCGGCTGTCATCGACGGCCAAGCTGCCCCGGTACGTCGTCCCGATTCGCAAGAATGGTTAACGCGCCAAATCCCAGCGCGCGTAGAGACCTGATGTAGATGCAATGTAGATGCGATGTAGACCACGCATTCGGCAGGAATTTCACTAGTTAATCCAGCGGTCGCAATGACTTAGCGTTGCCGCCCTAGACCGTAGCCGGCTTCTTCGCGAACTGGATCAGCATCAGCGCGATTACGGAAAATACCAGCGCCCCGGTCAGCAGCGGCACCGGCGTTCCATCAAATGCCAACCCCACCGGCACAGCCAGCAGCACCGAAACCACGGTCGAGGCGGCCGTGATCACCGATGCCGCGAAACCTGCGATATGGCCCAGATCCTCCATCGCCAGTGCGTTCAGATTGCCCATCGTCAGGCCCATCATGCCGAAAATCCCGATGGACCAGATGATATGCGCCGGCATTGCCAATGCCTCTGGCATCAACCCCATTACGATCAGCCCCAGCACCACCGCTGTCAGCCCGACCTGGCCCACGTAGGTCCACACCAGAACTGACCGCATTCCGGACCTCATCACGATCCGCGAATTGATGAAACTGCCACTCATCGCGCAAAGGGCGATGAACGCGAACCACAGCGGGAAGGTCGGGCCGTTGTGAAAACGCTGCTCGAAAATGCTTTGTTGTGATGACAAGGTGGCGAACAAACAAGCCAACGTAAGGCTTTGGCAAAGCGTGGAAATCAGCGCAATCCGGTGGTGTGTCAACTCGTTGGCGGCCTGCCAAAGCAGTGCCACCCGCAACGGTCTGCGCTGTGCGACTGGCAGCGTTTCCGGCTGACGCACCGCGAACCATGTGTTTATGACAAGCGCGAAAATCATGAACGCAACAAAGATCGTTCGCCAAGTCCCGACCAGCAAAATCCCTTGACCCATCAGCGGCGCTATCGCGGGCACCAGCGTAAAGATCATCATCACGAACGACATCAGCTGCGCCATCGCGCGGCCCTTGTACAGATCACGCACCAGCGCCATGCCCGCCGCCCG
>JBDSXE010000534.1:0-5069 GCA_039926325.1 Paracoccaceae bacterium
GAAACAGGATTTTGAAGGACTCCGCATGGCACCGCGACCTTTCTGGAAAGGCTATCTGAAGCTTTCGCTTGTGACCTGCCCGGTCGCTATGATGCCCGCGACAACCGATAACGAAAAAGTGCGATTCCATACACTTAATGCCAAGACCGGCAATCGTGTTGTCAGCCAGTATATCGATGCACTCACCGGCAAGCCGGTGAGTGAGGACGACGAGGTCAAAGGCTATCCTCGTGGCGAAGACGATTTCGTGCTGTTGGAAGATGACGAACTTGACGCGGTAACACTTGAAAGCACCCGGACCATCGATATCGACATGTTTGTTCCGGCGGATTCCGTTGGGTGGATCTGGTATGATACGCCCCATTATCTGGTGCCCAACGACGCTGTTGGTGAAGAGGCATTCTGCGTCATCCGCGACGCGATGGCAGCCAGCGGCATGGTCGGCATTTCCCGGCTGGTCCTTTATCGCCGCGAGCGCGCTGTTTTGCTTGAACCCTGCCACAAGGGCATAGTTTTGTGGACTCTCCGCTATGGTGATGAGGTGCGTGACGAACGCGACTACTTTGGCAAGGCAAACGGAGAAAAGCCTGATGCCAGCCTGATGGATTTGGTCACGAAACTGATCGACGAACGCACCGTGGAATGGACCCCGGACATGGTTACCGACCCGGTTCAAGCGAGACTGCTGGAGATTATTGCTGCAAAGAAAAAGGGGCGGAAGCGCCCTGCCAAGGTTGCGGCTGTAAGCGAAGCACCGCGGAGCAATGTCGTCAGCATCATGGACGCGCTGAAGAAAAGTATCGCGGCAGAAGGAAACGCCAAGCGCCGATGATTCAAGCGGTCGTCACGAAACCTTTTTTTTGCGGCGCGCGGACACAGACTCCAGAGGCGCGGCGGCAGCACGGAAGCCTTCCCACGGATCGGTTGAAAGTGCTGCTAGACGTATGGGCATGTTTTCGACGGTAAAGTAAGCGGGCCCAATTGTTGGTCCGAGTTCTTCCCACGCCAACGGCGCTGAAACGGCAGCGCCGGGACGGGCGCGGGTGGAAAAGGCGGACACGGCAGTAGCGCCCCGCTGGTTGCGCAGATAGTCGATCAGGATCTTGCCGTGGCGTTTCGACTTGGTGATCGTCGACACGTAGCGATCAGGGCTATCGGATGCCATTTCGTCAGCAACGGACCTGGTGAAAGTCTTGATCGCGGCCCAGTCAGCTTGGGGTTTCAGAGGCGACACAACATGAAGGCCCTTGCCCCCAGATGTCTTGACGAAAGAGGCTAGGCCGCTCTGTGCCATCCGGTCCCGGATTTCCTGCGCCGCGTCAATCACGGCTTGCCAGCCAACACCTTCGCCCGGATCCAGGTCCATCACGATCATGTCCGGCCGCTCCCAATCCGCGATGGTCGATCCCCAAGGGTGTATTTCCAGTGCAGCCGATTGGACAAGGCCGATCAACCCGTCCAGATCGTTGATGCTGATCAACTGCTCATCGGCAGTTTCCTTGGGGTCTTTTACCAGCAATATGTTCGGGTTCAGACCCTTCCAAGCGTGTTTCTGGAAGAACGTCTCGCCGGTGATCCCGTTGGGGCAACGCAGCAGTGCCAGCGGCCGACCGACGATGTGAGGCGCGATGTGGCGCCAGACGTCGGCATAATAGTCTGCGAGTCCCTCTTTTGTTAGGCCGACCTCGGGCCAATACACTCGGTCTGGATGGGTCAGCTTGACCGTCCGGCGTTGCTCGGAAGGCGGCTTCTGGGAGGTTTTCGGGGTTTCGCGCACGATTTCTTTCGCCTCCTTGTCTTCGCGCAGCCCCCGGAACGAGGCATGGCGCAAATGTCCGTCCGCCGTCCAAGCGCGGAACTCGACCTCTGCCACCAGTTCCGGGCGGACATACTTTACCTGTCGCGCTTCCTCCGACGTTAGCGGCGCAGTAAATGAACTCGTTGCTGCGCGAAAATTGTTGAGTTTGGCGAATAGGGTTTCCGCGACTTTACCTGAGAAACCGGTGCCAACCCGTCCCACATGTTGCAACTCGCCGTGCTCGTAGATACCCAACACCAGCGACCCTATTGCCTTTCTTGAAACCGATGAGGGCATGTACCCCGCCACGACGAACTCCTGTCTGGCTGAGCATTTCGACTTCACCCAGGACTTGCTGCGTCCCGCGCGATATGGCGCGTCCTTCAGTTTCGAGACAATTCCTTCCAAGCCAAGTCGGCAGGCATGCCGCAGCACTGTCGCACCGTTTTCGTCAAGGTGTTCGCTGTATCGCAGGATAGCGCTTCGCCCCGTCAGCAGATCGCGCAGCAAAGACTTGCGTTCGATCAGGGGTAGCTGACGTAGATCATAGCCGTCCAAATAAACGAGATCGAAGACGTGGTAGACGAAACGGTCCGAACGACCTTCGCTCAGATCGGACTGCAGGGCGGAAAAGTCAGACGCACCCGTATCGGTTTCGACCACCAACTCGCCGTCAATCACCGCCGTGCCGATGGGGAGTTCCTGAAGTTCAGCCACGACTGCCTTGCCGAATTTCTTCGTCCAATCCAGCCCACCTCGCGTGATCAATTTGACGCGGCCTGCCTCGACCCGCGCCCGCAGGCGGTAACCGTCGAACTTGATTTCATGTAGCCAGCGCTCGCCTACGGGAGCGACGGTTACGAGCGTTGCAAGCATGGGTTCGAGAACCTCTGGAATCGCAGATTTCCTTGCACCCTTGATGCTGGCGAGATCGGGCAGCCCAGTCGGCACTTGGGCCGGGGGTGCCAAGTCGGCCGTTACAGCCTTAGGAACGTGAGCGGCCTTGCTAATCCGTCCCGTTTTCGACGACCATCCTGGGGTTTCTCCGGCGACATCCTTGACCAGCCTGCCGGTCTTTACGGATTTCGGATACTCTTCCAGAATGTCCACAGAGCCTTCCGGGCGGGCGAACTCGTCTTCGCCCTTGATCAGCAGCCAGTTTTCGCGCTTTTCGCCTAGCTTCCCTTGCATGCGAACAAGATGCCAGCGGCCACACAATTTTTGTCCCCGAAGATCGAATTCCAGATGGCCCTTGGCGTAGCCTTTGTGGGCATCGCCAACCGACATCCAGGTGCCGTTGTCCCACAGGATCACGGTGCCACCGCCATACTCGCCTTTCGGGATCGTGCCTTCAAAACCGCCGTAATCCAGCGGATGATCTTCGACATGGACCGCCAGCCGCTTTTCTCCGGCCACCAGGCTTGGCCCCTTCGTCACAGCCCAGCTTTTCAGCACACCATCAAGTTCAAGGCGGAAGTCATAGTGGAGACGGGTGGCATCGTGCTTCTGAATCACAAACGAATGTCCAGATTTCCTGCTGACGCGGCCTTTCGGTTCAGGCGTCGAAGCGAAATTTCGCTTCCGCGTGTAGGTTTCCAGCGCCATGTCAGCCAGCCTTGCGTTTAGCAGCTGGCACAGCCTTTGCCTTTGGCGGTTTGCTCGCGATCTGCGCGCTTTCTCGCAGAGCCTGCAGAAGATTGACCACGCGTTCGCTCTTCGGTTCGTCGCGGCGCTCGATCTTCTTGCCGGCCAGCTTGGCCTTCACGAGGTCGGCCAGAGCGCTTTCATACCGGTCATCGAATTTCGTGACGTCGAAAGTAGCGGACTTCGTTTTGAGGATGTGCTTAGCCAAATCCAGCATTTCGCCGGCAATCTCCAGCTCGGGAATGTCTTTGAAGGCGTCTTTTGCGGCCCGAACTTCATAATCGAAGTGCAACGTTGTCGCGATCATACCCGCCCCGTGCGCGCGGATCAGGACGGATCGAACCCGCCGGAACAGCACAGTCTGGGCGATCGCAGCGACCTGCTTTTTTCGCATGCCTTCTCTGATCAGGGCAAAGGATTCCTCGGCGGCCTTGTCGGTCGGTGCGAGGTAGTAGGGCTTGTCAAAGTAGACGTCATCGATCTCCGTGCATCCGATGAAGGCTGACACCGTGAGCGTCTTGTCGCTGTTGGGGACGGCGGCAGCGATCTCATCGGGATCGAGCATGATGTAATCGCCGTCGCTGACTTCACAGCCTTTCGTCTGGTCGCCGCTTTCGACAGGTTTGCCTGTGTCGCTGTCCACGAACACCCGCCGGACGCGATGGCCCGTCGCGCGGTTGATGGTGTGAAGCGCAATTCGGTCAGAAGTAGACGCCGCTGTAAACAGGGCAACTGGGCAGGTCACCTCGGCGATCTTCAAAAATCCCTTCCAGTTCGCACGTGGTGACATCATCCGATCCTTCCCTTTTCGTGGTAAATAATGGGCGGCCAAGCCATTAGATCGGCAGCGGCTTGCGGTCTTCCGGATCGTTCTGCTCGAGATCACCGTTGTCATTCGGATCGTCATCGATCGTGTCATTGCCCGGCAAGATATTTCCGTCATCGTCGATGGGCAACACGTGTTCTTGCGGCCATGGAAGGTCGTCCAAACCAACGTCGAATACGGGTGGGCCGTCGTCGGCTGGGTGAGTGTCATCAGCCATTTTGTGATCTAACTTGTTCATTGCGCACCTTTCAAACTAACAGGCCCAGCGGTGCAACGCGCGCCAACACAGGGTCAGGTCTAAAACGACGCGGCTCGGCAACAGTTCCTCTCGCATGCCAAACTATTTCCCGAGCCACCATGGTCACGCAAGTTGGTCCGTTTCAGCGTCTGTCCAAACCGCCGGACACTACGATCTGCGTTGCTTCATCAAAGGCGGCTACCCCACCCGCGAGGCCGCAAGGCAGGATGTGTTTCACTTCATCGAGATGTTCTACAACCCGCAGCGCAAACACGCTAGGAACGGCATGCTGTCACCGATTGCCTTCGAACAGCAACAGAAACTGAAACGGCAAGGCGTCTAGGAAACTAGGGGCTATTCAGTGCTGTCACCCGATGACTTCGAAACCAGACAGCAGAAACTGAACATGGCAGGTGTCTGGGAAACTACCGGGTGTAACGCATGATTACCAAGCGGATGATGACTGGCCAGGTTTTGAAGGAGCGGAAGGGGCTTCGTTTTGTGGAGGGCTGAGGATAGGTGGTGGGCGCAGTGCTATCAACTAAGTTTCCCCTGACAAGACC
>JBDSXE010000535.1:0-4166 GCA_039926325.1 Paracoccaceae bacterium
AAGCATATCGACGGGCAGGGCCGTGCTTTGGGTGGTGTGGTTTGTGCCAGCCGCGAGTTCATCCGCAAGACGCTGGAACCCTACATGAAGCACACCGGCGGCTCTATGAGCCCGTTTACGGCGTGGATCATGTTGAACGGCATGGCGACCTTGGACCTGCGCTGTCGGGCAATGGCGGCGTCCGCGCAGAAAATTGCCGAGGTTCTGGCAACGGATGACCGGCTGTCGCGGGTGATCTTTCCGGGTCTTGCCAGCCATCCGCAAGCCGAACTTGCAGAGGCACAGATGGGGTCGGGGGGGACGATCGTCACCTTTGATATCAAGGGCGGCAAGGCGGCGGCGTTCAGGTTCATGAATGCGCTGGATATCATCAAGATTTCCAACAATTTAGGCGACGCCAAAACCATCGCCACCCACCCCGCCACCACGACCCATCAGCGGTTGCCGCAGGACCAGAAGGACCTGCTGGGGATCACGCCCGGACTGATCCGGCTGTCGGTCGGGCTGGAGGATGTGGACGACCTGCTGGCCGAACTGGATCACGCGCTTTCGGTGATCTGATGTCGTACTTCTAGCGTATATCTTCGCATTCACTTGGGATTTGGGGCTGTTCGTCCTATATCCTGAGTTTGCGACCCATTTGGGAAAGGGAACGCTACGATGAACATCCAGATTGTTGACCGGGATCAAATACCGGCGAAGGCCGAGGTGGAGGCTGCCTTGGCGATGCTGAAGCAGTGGGCAAGCCGGGCTTCTCAGGACGAGATCGCTGCGCTGGATCCTGGGATTGGCGCACTGGTAGGGCAGGGTAA
The DNA here is from genome assembly GCA_039926325.1 of Paracoccaceae bacterium. Classification (GTDB taxonomy): domain Bacteria; phylum Pseudomonadota; class Alphaproteobacteria; order Rhodobacterales; family Rhodobacteraceae; genus Stagnihabitans. The sequence goes on from JBDSXE010000535.1 coordinate 813, forward strand.
TACCGCGATGCGGCGGGCCTATCCGGAAGATTTCGTCGCGGATGCGGCCTATATCGCGACGCTGCCAGACTTGCAGAACGGTCCGGCCAGCCTGATTGTGGGCGCCAAGCAGGTCATCCAGCACGTCGGGATTTCCAACTTTCGCCTGCCGATCCGTTACCGGACGCGGGATGATGGTGATCTGCGGCTGGAAACCTCTGTCACCGGCACCGTCTCGCTGGAGGCGGAGAAGAAGGGCATCAACATGAGCCGCATCATGCGGTCGTTCTATGTCCATGCCGAACGTGATTTCAGCTTTCAGGTGATCGAGCACGCGCTGGATGACTACAAGCGCGATCTGGGGTCGTTCGACGCGCGGATTCAAATGCGGTTTTCGTTTCCGGTCATGGTGGACAGCCTGCGGTCAGGGCTGTCGGGCTGGCAGTATTATGACATAGCACTGGAATTGGTGGACGTGGCCGGGGTCAGAAAGCGGATCATCCATCTGGATTTCGTCTATTCCTCGACCTGCCCATGTTCGTTGGAATTGTCGGAACATGCACGTTCGACGCGCAGACAGTTGGCGACCCCGCATTCGCAGCGGTCAGTTGCGCGGATTTCGGTGGAGTTCGTCGGGGAATGTCTGTGGTTCGAAGACCTGATCGACCTTGCGCGTAGCGGCGTTCCGACCGAAACGCAGGTCATGGTTAAGCGCGAAGATGAACAGGCGTTTGCCGAGTTGAACGCGGCCAATCCGATCTTTGTCGAGGATGCGGCGCGCAGTTTCTGCCTGTCGCTGCAACAAGACCCGCGCATCCGGGATTTCCGCATTGTGGCGAGCCATCAGGAATCGCTGCACTCGCATGACGCGGTGTCGGTGCTGACCGAGGGGCCGACATTCGCGGCGGAGAGTCTGGACCCGCGGCTGTTTGCATCGCTTTACCATGTGGGCTGAGCGATTGTGACGAGCGCCGGGGGATTTCACATCCCCCGGACCCCTAGTGGGATATTTATGAAAAGATGAAATGGGGTAGTGGGTTAGCTATTCCCAACAGGACACCAGAACGGTCATGCCACGCGCTGTTTTGGCCAGAGCATCGGGCGTTGCTATTGTTGCGGCTGTGGAGGGGGTGAGTGTTACGCCGTGCGCTGTCAGCAGGGTGCTGAGTGCGTCGGCAGAGGCGGCGAAAGCTACGCCTTTGGGGAGTTGCTTGGTCGCGTCGGCGCTTGCGGGCAGCAGCATTCCCAGAACCGCGCCACTGTCTGCCAGAACCGGGCCGCCGGCATCGCCGGGCAGGGTGCTGATCGTCAGGCGGGTCACGCCGGGTTCGCCGTTCAGGCCGGTCTGATCCTCGATCGTGCCGAGGGTGACGACCGGGGCGGGCAGTTTGTCTTCGTAGGAATAGCCGGCGACCGAAATCTTGGCCCCAAGACGCGGCGCTGCGGCGGCAAAAGCCGCGACGGCACGGGGAGCGAGCGGTTTTTCGGGGGTCAGCAGGGCAATACCGCTGGCCGCATCGGTATAAGTCACGGTCGCATCGGTGGAGCGGTCCAGCGTGATGTGGCCGCATTTGGCGACAGCTTCGGTCGTGGTCAGAACAGTGCCAGTCGCATCGACGAAAAAGCCGGAGCGGGACAGTTTGGGTTTGCGAACCTCTAGCCCGGCAAGCAACCCGCGTTTGGCAGCTTCGGCCAGCGGAACCAGACCGGGATCCAAGGCTTTATCGCCCAGACTGCGGAAGCTCGCCTGCATTGCGGGCAGGATGCGGGTCATGCGTTCGGCGTCCGACAGGTTCCAGCTGATGACATAGCCCTTTACCGTGCCGTCCTCGGTCTTTGCATAGGCAAGCGTTTCGATCTTGTCATTGCGGCCTTGGATCGTGAAGCTGCCATCGGTCAGTGCACGTTCGCCGGTGGCGGGGATCATTTCCAGCGATTGCAGGATGTCGTACATCGCGGACAGACTGGCCTTACCGCCGGGTTCCGAGATCAGCAGAACTTTCAGGCCGGAGTTGGCTTTTTCGGCGTAATGCACAAAGGGCGGCTCGTAACGATCAAAGCTGATAAGGGCCAGCGGCAGCGTGATTTCGATGCCGGATTCAGCCTCGTCCACCGTCTCGAAGCCGAACTCGGCCTTGTCGGCGTGATAGTTGCCGGTCAGTTCGTCGCGCTGTTTGGTGGTCAGGATGCCGGTCGCCTCGTAGCCCTTGGCGGTCTGATAGGCGGCCATGGACTTGCGGGTGCCTGCGCCGTAGTTGCCGTCGATGCTGCTGTCGTAGAATCCGTACCATTTCAGCGACTCTTGCAGCAGTTGCTTGTCTGCAACGGTCAGGGCGGCTTCGGTGGCCCGGGCTTGTTTCGGCGTTTCCTCGGGTTCGGCGACCGGGGCTGCAACAACGGGTTCGACCGTGGCGGATGGGTCAGCAGCGGTGGTGTCAGGAAGCGTGCTGGCAGTTACATCGGGCGCAGGGGCGGCAGTGGTATCGGTGCCGACCGGCCAGAAGCGGTCGCCGTAGGACGTTCCATCCGACAGATAGCTGTCCTGCGGGATCAGGTTTTGCTGGCGAAGGTCGATCAGCCGCGCACCGGCGTCCGCCGTCGTCATCGGGCCAATGGCGATGCCGTACCAGCCGGATCGCAGCTTGTAACCTTCGACATCGGGGAACAGGGCAGCATAGGCGCGCGCACGGTCCATTGCGGTATTGAGCGCCGGCTGAGCCTCTATCTGCAGCCACATCTTGTCCTGGGCCAGTGCTGGGGTGATGAACAAAAGGGCAAATAGCCCGAACAAAACGGCTAGACTACGTATCAAAGCAATGACCCTTTTCCCCATGCCGCAATGGCCGAGGTTGACCCGGCGCGACTTTGGCGGACACTAGCAGACAGTTTGGCAGATGCACCCCCCATTTGCAGGGTTTTCCGAGGGTTGGGGCACTGCGGCCACATTGACCCTGCCACGGCGGTTGCCTATGGAGGGGGCGCATTCCAAGAGGCCATCATGACCGATCCCAAACCCGCCCCGCGCAGTTTTCAGGAAGTCATCCTGCGGTTGCAGAATTACTGGGCGGCACAGGGCTGCGCCATCTTGCAGCCCTATGACATGGAGGTTGGTGCGGGCACGTTTCACCCCGCAACCACACTGCGTTCGTTGGGGTCAAAGCCCTGGGCAGCGGCCTATGTCCAGCCGTCGCGGCGGCCTACGGATGGGCGTTATGGTGAGAACCCGAACCGGATGCAGCACTATTACCAGTATCAGGTGATCATCAAACCATCGCCGCCGGATTTGCAGGATCTGTATCTGGGGTCGTTGCGCGAGATTGGCATTGATGCGTCGGTCCATGACATCAGGTTTGTCGAGGATGACTGGGAAAGCCC
>JBDSXE010000536.1:0-10521 GCA_039926325.1 Paracoccaceae bacterium
TGGCGAACGGCAGCAGGAATTTCTGACCGATTGCGCCGAATACCTTGGCGAATGGCTGACGGTGCAAGAGATCAACACCGGGATGCAGCTGGTTGGCCGTTTCACCGTTCCACGTTCCGACAAAGAGTTTTGCAAGCGTGCCGCCCGACATCAGGTTGATGTGACGCCGTTGTCGAGCCACTACCGGCATTCCGCCCCCGAACAGGGCGTGATCATGGGCTACACTGGTGTCAGCACCAAAGAGCGGCGTCAGGGTCTTGACCGGCTACGCACCACCTTTCGGGAACGTTGACAGCGCGATCATGGCTTTGGGCGTGGTGCAGGGAGGAAGTCTGCACTTTGCCGAAGTCATGATCGCGTGCTGTGACCGTGGAGGGTCGCAGATCCTTAAGTGTATTTCTGGATATCGACCGCGCCAGAGGTCCGGGTCATTGCCGTGGCTATGGTCGCATCGGTCAGTGCTACGCGGGCCGCTTCGCCGATGTCGTGGATGATGTCATCGGTCGCTTGGGCAGATCGCAGCGGATCGGTCGGCACCATCACCGTGCGCGCCAGAATGTCCAGCGAACCGGCACACATGTCTCGGCTGTAGTCTTTGCGGCACTCGCGGTTTTCGGCAAGATTGTAGGGGTTCAATACTGGGTGGAACGCGCCTTCATGCTGCAGAACCTGATCCCATTCCGTATAGGTATGGCGCCCGGTCTTGCCTGCAATCACCGCAGGGAACACCTTGACGAACTCGTCCGCAGCCTCGGCGGTCGGCATCAGATACATCACATGCGTCGCACAGTCATGGTCGCCGCTGTTCATCGGGCTTTGCTTCAGGCCAAGGTTGCCCAGTGCGGCGGTTTTGGACAGGATGCGGTTCTTCTCGGTCCGCATGTTGCCGATCAGACCCTCGATCCGGTCAAGCTGCACGTTGAGAAGTGCACCCATGAACTCTGACGCCCGTGCGCCATTGCTGGCAAAGGGTTTGATCGCATCACTGCGACCCGTCCAATAGTAGTGGCAAGGGTCGATGGCGCAGCGCACACGCTCGGCAATCTTGGGATCACTGGTGGCCAGACCGCCGCCTTCGCCGCAGCTCATGTTCTTGAAGTAGTTGAAGCTGAAGGCCCCTGCATGGCCGATCGACCCCAGTTTGCGACCCTTGTAGCTGCCGCCGACACCTTGGCAGGCATCCTCCAGAACGAATAGATTGTGCTCATCCGCAATCGCCATGATCTCATCCATGTCGCAGGCAGCGCCCCACATGTGGACCGGGATGATGGCCTTGGTGCGCGGACCGATTGCAGCGCGGATCGCTTTAGGGCTGATCGTCACCGTCTCATCAATGTCCACGATCACCGGGATAGCGCCCACTGCCAGAACCGAGGTCGCAGTCGCCATATAGGTGTGCGCCGGGATCAGAACCTCATCGCCAGGACCGACGCCAAGACCCATCAGCCCTGCGGACAGCGCATAAGACCCGCTGACGGCAAGCGTGAAATGTTTGGTGCCAAGGAACTTCGAATACCGCTCTTCAAAAAGCTCGCACTGGCTGCCTTCGTGATAGCGGAACAGGATACCCGAGCGGATTACCTTCTCCAAAGCATCAATTTCTTCTTGCCCGTAGTAGTACATGATCGCCCTCTTGTGCTTGGAAGCTTTCTTCGAAGGTCAAGCTACCGGCGATTGGGTATGATCAATAGCGCCGGTTGGGTGCAGAATGATGGTGCCAGTATCGCAAATCAGGCCGAACGCGATCAGCGGCCCGCCTCTGTAGTCGGACAGCGACTTGTGGTACCTTTCGACGGCCAAAACTTGCAAGAAGAACGCTGGTTGGCCGTGCGGTTAATGCCGCTCGCAAAGCAGAAAACACCCCGCCGCCCCTCTGAACCAGACCCGGACCGCTGATCCCCGAGACGAACCAACACGCCTTGGTCCGGCGACGCTGTGGACGATGGAAATGGTGTTGCCGGACACAGTTATGGACAAAAGCCTGCGCCAGTAGGTGCCATTCCAGCCGCCTTGACGAAGGACATCCAGGAACAACGGAGGCCCCTTGCTGGTAGCGACAAGGCGAAAGGCAGCCATTCTTCTTCCCCGTGAACGCGAAAGGCGGGGTGCCCGGTCATGCTGAAAGTCTTCGAAGTTTCACACCGCCGTTACATATCCGTCATCGGCCGTGCCTAGCTGTCCGCCGGCAGACCACGTGGTGGAATTCGGCATCGACGCCGATTTCTGCCCAGTGCCAGTCATGCCAACAGGAGAATTTCTATGAGCGTTTTCAAATCCCTCACCCTCGGCGTGAGCCTGCTTTCGATGACCGCCTCCATCGCCTCGGCTGATGCGATGGCCGATCTGGAAGCTGCCGCGAAAAAAGAGGGTAACCTGACCACCATTGCGTTGCCCCATGATTGGTGCAGCTATGGCGCCGTGATCGACGGCTTCAAAAAGAAGTATCCCGAGATTGCTGTCAATGAACTGAACCCCGACGGCTCGTCGGCGGACGAACTGGAGGCGGTGCGCGCCAACAAGACCAACACTGGTCCGCAGGCACCTGACGTCATCGACATCGGCCTATCCTTTGGCCCGGTCGCCAAGGCCGAAGGTCTGATCCAGCCTTACAAAGTCGCGACCTGGGACAGCATCCCCGACACCGCCAAAGACGCTGACGGTGCTTACTACGGCGACTACTACGGTGTCATGTCTTTCATCGTGAACACCGATCTGGTGAAGAACGTACCTGCGGATTGGTCCGACCTGACCAAGCCCGAATACGCCAACGCCTTCGCTTTGACTGGCGATCCGCGTTCGGGCAATCAGGGCCTGATGTCTGTCATGTCCGCTGGTATGGCGATGGGCGGCAAGCCGGGCGCTGACTCGGCGGCCAAGGGTCTGGAATTCTTTGCGGGGCTGAACAAGGCTGGCAACTTCGTTCCCGTCTCAGGCAAAACCGGCACCATTGCCCAAGGCACCACGCCGATCGTCGCCGCATGGGACTACAACGCCCTGGCCTGGCGCGACACACTGGCTGGCAACCCCAAGGCCGAGGTGATCATCCCGGCTTCCGGCACCTTGGCTGGCGTCTATGTGCAGGCGATTTCTGCTTTCGCCCCGCATCCTTCGGCAGCGAAACTGTGGATGGAATACCTTTATTCCGACGAAGGCCAACTGGGCTGGCTGAACGGCTACTGCCACCCGATCCGCTTCAATGACCTTGCCGCCCGCAACGTCATCCCGGCGGAAATGATGGCCAAGCTGCCCCCGGCAGATGCCTATGCCAAAGCCGTCTTTCCAACGCTGGATGAACAATCCGCACACAAGGAAGGCGTCTCTGCTGGCTGGGACAAAGTCGTCGGAGTCAAAGTCGAGTGATCTGACCTGACCCTACCCCGCCCGAGCGAACCTCGGGCGGGTTTCCTATTGCCAACCCATCCCTATCGACGGACGCCCCGATGCCCAACCTGCGAAAACTGCCTTTGGTATGGCTCGGTGCCGCCCCGTTCCTGATCTACGCCGTCTTGTTCCTGCTGCTGCCCACCGCCAACATAATCACCGGCGCGTTTTTCAACGCCGAAGGTCACCTGACCCTCGCCAACCTTGCCAACCTGTTCAAACCCGAGATCGTGAACGCCTTCGCCCTGTCAATCCGCCTCTCCCTTTCCTCTGCCGTCTTCGGCTGCCTGATCGGTTTCGCCATCGCCGTCGCCGTGTCCCTTGGCGGTCTGCCGCCCCGATTGCGCGCCGTGACCATGACCTTTTCCGGCGTCGCCTCTAACTTCGCAGGCGTACCGCTGTCCTTTGCCTACCTTGCGACCCTTGGCCGCGTCGGCTTTGTCACCGTGCTGTTGCGCGACACCTTCGGCGTCAACATCTACGGCCTCGGCTTCAACATGATCAGCTTCTGGGGCCTGACGATGGCCTATGTGTTTTTCCAGATCCCACTGATGATCCTGATCATCACCCCCGCCATCGACGGCTTGAAACGCGAATGGCGTGAGGCGTCAGAGGTGCTTGGTGCCACCCACGTCCAATACTGGCGCATGATCGCTTTGCCGGTCCTGTGGCCCTCGCTGCTTGGCACACTTGCCTTGCTGTTTGCCAACGCGTTTGGGGCGGTTGCCACGGCCATCGCCCTAACCGGCTCGATGCTGTCGATCGCGCCGATCCTGCTGTTCAACCAGATACGTGGCGACGTGCTGCAAGACCCCCACCTTGGCTATGCGCTGGCCTTCGCCATGATCATGATCACCGGCGTCTCCAACCTCATCTACATCATCATGCGGACCCGTTCGGAACGGTGGATTAAATGAAACGCGCGTTCGCCTGGGCCGCCTTCACCTTCGGGCTGGTGTATTTCTTCCTGCCGCTGGCAGGGATGGTCGAGTTTTCGCTGAAAATGCGCCGCGGCACCTACAGCCTGGACGCCTATGCTTCGGTTCTGAACGACCCACAATTTCGCGCCACGTTCGGCTATTCGGCCATGATGGCACTCCTGACCATCATTTTCGGCGTGGTCCTCGTTGTGCCAACCGTTTTCTGGGTCCGCCTGAAACTCCCCAAGCTCCGCCCGGTGATGGAATTCATCACCCTGTTGCCCCTTGTCATCCCGCCGATCGTCATCGTCTTTGGCTATATCCGGCTTTACAACACCTCCTCGTGGCTCCCCTTGACCGGCAGCGCCACCGGCTCCGACATTCTGCTGATGATCGGCTATTCCGTCCTTTCCCTCCCCTACATGTATCGCGCCGTCGATACCGGCCTCGCTGCCATCGACGTCCGCACCCTGACCGAGGCGGCCCAATCCCTCGGCGCCGGCTGGATCACCGTGCTCGCCAAAGTCATCCTGCCCAACGTGCTGGTCGCGGTCCTATCCGGCGCATTTCTGACCTTCGCCATCGTGATCGGAGAATACGTCTTTGCCGCCCTGCTGGACCGCCCGGCGTTCGGACCCTACCTCGTCTGGTCCGGCGGCAACAAAGCCTACGAACCCGCCGCCCTTGCGGTGATGACCTTTGCCCTGACATGGGCCTGCATGGCCTTGATCCAACTCGCCACCCGCTTTTCCAAGCACACAAGGATGCAGCCCAAATGAGCTTTCTGACCCTTTCCGGCCTGCAAAAATCCTTCGGTCCCAACAACGTGGTGAAATCCTTCGACCTCGATGTGCAGAAGGGAGAGTTCGTCTCGCTTCTCGGACCCTCTGGCTGTGGCAAAACGACGGTGCTGCGTATGGTGGCGGGCTTTGAAACCCCCTCCAAAGGCACCATCTCAATCGACGGCCAAGACGTCACCCATCTGCGGCCAAACCAGCGCAACATAGGCATGGTATTCCAAGCCTATGCTTTGTTTCCCAACCTCACGGTCGCCCAAAACGTCGGCTTTGGCCTGAAGATCAAAGGCGTCTCGGCCAGCGAAAGCAAAGACCGCGTTGCCGACATGTTGCGCCTGATCGGCTTGCCCGCGCTTGGCGACCGCTATCCGTTCCAGTTGTCCGGCGGCCAACAGCAACGCGTCGCCCTCGCCCGCGCATTGGCCCCGCAACCCCGCGTGCTGCTGCTGGATGAACCCCTGTCCGCGCTTGACGCCAAAATCCGCGTCAGCTTGCGGCTAGAGATGCGCGAGATTCAGCAGAAACTCGGTATCACCACCATCTTCGTGACCCATGATCAGGAAGAAGCCCTGTCGATCTCTGACCGCGTCGTCGTAATGAACGCTGGCATCGCGGATCAGGTCGGCACCCCATTCGAGATTTATAATCAACCTAAAACCTGCTTCGTCGCCAATTTTGTCGGCACCCTGAATACGCTGGAGGCCACGGTCAAAGACGCTGCCACCGGCCGAATCTCGATCAATGGCATCCTCACCACTTTGCCCGCGCCGCTAGCCTCTGGTGCCGCAATCGGCCTGGCCCTGCGCCCGGAATCTGTCCACCTGACCCAACGGACCGAGGCCGACATCACGCTGCCCGCCACGATCACAAGCGTGCATTTCATGGGCTCCGTTATCCGTGTTCAGGCGACTGCCGCTGGCAAACCGATGGCGCTGGACACGTTTAACCGCCCGGATACCCCGCCTCCTTTGATCGGCGCCGCTGTCAACCTCAGCTTTCATCCCCGCGACCTGATCGTTTTGCAAGGCTGACGTTGTAAGGTCACGGCCCCTGTTGTTGTCGCCCTCAAAGTTTCGCGGATCGCTTAAGCCCCCCGCATCGCGGGTCGTCCCGCGACATGCTCTGCTGCTGCATGGGACGCCGCATTGCAAGCAGCCTTAAAATCCGACCCGCGTACTATTTCCGCTGCAAGCGCGCCAATAAACGCATCGCCTGCACCGTGAGAGCTGACCACTTTCACCTTCTCTGCTGGCAAGGCGAATTGCTCGTCCGTCGCGGTCCAGGCCGCCAACCCCAGCGAACCTGCTGTGACCACGACGGTTTCAAAATGCGCCGCCAAGCTTTCCGCAGCCGCCGTTGCATCCGCCAGGATAGCGATCGGCTGTGCCCCCATCATCTCTGCCTCGACCGCATTCACCACCAAGATGTCCACCAGCCGCGCGAACTGAACCGACATCCCTCGGGCTGGGGCGGCATTCAGCAGGGTCTTGATGCCCCTCCGCCGCGCCTCGATTGCCGCTGCAATGTTGACCTCTTCAGGGATTTCGTTCTGCAAAACCAACAGTCCAACATCCTGCCACACCCCGGCATCTTGCAGAACCTGCGGTGAAATCAACGCGTTGGTGCCTGACACGATGGTCGCCGCATAGTCGCCGTTCGCGTCCATGATCGCCACGCTCATCCCCGACCCCACCCCCGGCAACGTAGCGACAAAGCTGTGATCGACGCCGCTGGTTTGCAGCCTGTCACGCAGGAACGGTCCGAAAGTATCATCACCCAACGCACTGACCATTCTGGCCCTTACCCCGCGAAGGCTGGTCGAAACTGCTTGGTTTCCGCCTTTGCCGCCGAACTTTGGAAACCACCGGCTGCCGACAGAGGTTTCGTCCTTGCGTGGCAAATGGTCCGCCTCGACCACGATGTCGTAGTGCAGGCTACCGACAATCAGCACGATGTTTCCAGGGTTTGGCACGGGATTACCTCATGTTCTGAATTCAAATTGCACGGCCAGCATGGTGCGTTCGCAAGCAGCGACGGCGGCTCGCCAATACCCTTCGGCTGCGCGGCCACTGACCTTGGACTGTCCATACATCGCCCCATTTGCCACTGGTAGTTCTATCAATCAGCATCGCCATTATGATGATACCGGTGGCAGGCAACTGGTAGAAGGCCCGCACGTTCAACAAAGTCAGCCCGTTGCGAAGGATGCCCAGAATGATGCAGCTGATCACCGTGCCTACGACAGAACCGCGCCCAACCTTCAGGCCGCCCATAGCATAGGCGGTAACGACATCACGTTCCAACATCGTTGGCTTGGCAGAACCAAGCCACCTGACGCCCTCAACAGGCCGCTTCGACCGCAAAGCCGCGAAACACCTCGACTATCCCGGAATCCATAACGATCTCGATCACCGTTGGGACTTTCCGGGACGGCGAGGCTGCCAGTTCCGCCTTGAACTCTGCCAGACCTGTAGGCCGCGACCCCACGCAACCCATCGCCCCGGCCAGCGCCACAAAGTCGGGTGCAAATATATCCACGCCGATCTGCGGCAACCCGCGTTCGGCCATCATCTCCTTGATCTCGCCGTAGCTGGTATTGTTCCAGACGATCACCGCCACCGCGATCCCCGCCTCAACTGCGCTTGCCAATTCGGCCAATGAAAACTGCAACCCGCCGTCCCCGATCAGACACACCACGGGCCGCAACGGTGCCGCCAGCTTGGCACCAAACGCCGCTGGCAACCCATACCCGAGCGTGCCGTATCCAGTGCTGGAGTTGAAATAGGACCGTGGCGCGGGTGATTGATGAAACTGGTTGGCCGCGTAAACCGGCTCGGTCTGATCGCCGACGATAATCGCATCCGGCAGCGCCTGCATCACCGCGCGCATCATGCCGCGATGCGTGGTGCAGGCTGGCCACAGAGCCGCACCCACCTCGTCGCGCAGCGTTGCCGCGCGGGACGCGCCGGCGACCGTAGTTCCAACCGGATCACCCAGCGCCGCCAGTATCGCATCGCACGCCAGCGCCGCATCCGAAACGATGGACAGCGCGGCGGGTACGGATGTGGTCAGTTGCAACGGATCGATATCAATCCGCACCAACGCGCCGTTGATGTCCAGCGGGTACGGTTCGGGATACATTTCCGTCTCGCCAAACTCGGTTCCGATGGCAAGGATGACATCGCATTTCGCCATCTCTGACCGCAGCGCCGTCATGCCAAGATTGCCCGACAGAACCAGTGGATGCCCGAGTGGCATGATGCCCTTGCCGTTGATGGTCATGAACACCGGCGCGTCCAGATGTTCCGCCAGCGCGCGAACTTGCGTCGCGGCACCCACGGCACCGCCCCCCGCCACGATCAACGGACGCCGGGCCGCCCCCAGAAACCGCGCCGCTGAAATCACCGCAGCAGGCGAGGGCCCCGGTCGCGCAGGCACGGCCCACGGCACCAATGCAGCCTCGCCCATATCAGCGACAATGACGTCCAGCGGTATCTCGATATGCACCGGCCTTGGCCGCTGACTGCCAAAAACGGCAAAAGCGCACGCCAGTATTCCCGGCAGCTGCTTTGGATCCAGCAACGTGTGGCTGAACGCAGCCACCCCGGACACCAGTCCTTGCTGCGACCGCAATTCGTGCAGCCGTCCTTGCTGCATTCCCAACTGGTCCCGCGCATTGACCGCCGAAATCACCAGCATCGGGATCGAATCCGCGTAAGCCTGCCCCATTGCCGTCGCGATATTGGTCATGCCGGGGCCGGTCACAATGAAACACACGCCCGGTTTGCCCGACACGCGCGCATAGCCGTCCGCCATGAACCCCGCCCCCTGCTCATGGCGCGGGGTGATGTGGCGGATGCCGGTCGCAGGCAGCCCGCGATACAGTTCCAGCGTATGCGCCCCTGGAATGCCGAAGATCAGCTCGACACCGTACGCCTCAAGCAGTCTGACCAAGACTTCGCCGCAGGTTGGCATGGGGTTTTCCTTTGGATTGGGCAGGGACAAGACAAAACCCCTAGCATTCAGTCCCAGCACGAAACACAGTGCAGATCAGAAGTTCGCTTTGACGCGCCTCAACCTGAACGGCTGCACGCCATCCTGCTGCCACCATATCGGGCAGGGCCAGGCCACGCTTACATCGACCCAAGCCGAACTGAGTTTCGGTTGATTGCTATTGAAGATGCACCTGAACCATTATCACTGAACCCAGACGCGACAAAAGTCGCGCGATCTACCAACAAGGAGAATTGCATGACTTTCTCGATCACCCGCCGTGCCGGCCTCGCGCTGGCCTTCGTGCTGACCGCCAACCTGCTGCCCGCCCACGCCGACGTGCTGGACGACGTAAAGGCGGCAGGCGTTCTGAAGGTCGGTATCTTCCAGGATTTTCCGCCCTTCGCCTCGCTGAATGCCTCGATGAAAATCGAAGGCTATGACACCGAAGTGGCTGACAAGCTGGCGACCGCCCTTGGCGTCAAGGTTGAACTGGTTGGCATCACCGGTCAAAATCGCATTCCCTTCCTGACCGAAGGCAAGGTCGACCTGCTGCTCAGCATCGGTTTCAGCGATGAACGCGCGCAGGTTGTCGACTTCACCGACCCCTACGCGCCCTACTATATCGCCGTCATGGGCCCGAAAGAGCTGGACGTGAAAGACGCAGCTGGCCTGTCGGGCAAAAGCATCGCGGTCAACCGTGGCACGCTGGAGGATACCGAGCTGACCAAGGTTGCCCCAGCCGACGCCGATATCCAGCGGTTCAGCGATTATAGCGGCGTTATCTCTGCCTTCTTGTCGGGTCAGGCGCAGCTTATGGTTGTCGGCAACGATGTCGGTGCCACGATCCTTGCCCAAAACCCCGCGATCGAGCCGGTGGAGAAGTTCCTGCTGTTGTCCTCACCATCGCAAATGGCGGTCAAAAAGGGCGAAGCTCCGCTGCAAAAGGCCGTCAACGACGCACTGATCGCCATGAAAGCCAGTGGAGAGCTGAACGCGTTGGCCGTCAAATGGCTGAAGCAACCTCTCGTCGCAGGATTCTGAACCCTGCATGGGCTATGAGTTCGACTTCAGCGCGATCGGTCGAAACCTGGGCCTGCTCCTTCATGGGGCGGGCCTGACGGTCGGGCTGACGGCGATTGCCGCAACGCTTGGAATGGCGCTTAGCATCGGTGGCGCGGCGACGGTGCTGTGGGGGAATTTGTGGGCACAGCGGTTGGTGCGATTGTATGTCGAACTGATCCGCAACACGCCCTTTATCGTGCAACTGTTCTTCATCTTCTTCGGACTGCCCAGCCTTGGCATCAAACTGACCGCGTTTCAGGCCGCATCGCTGGCCATGACGATCAACCTGACCGCCTACGGGATCGAGATTGTCCGCGCCGGGATCGAGGCCATATCACCCGGCCAACTCGAGGCGGGCTACGCGC
>JBDSXE010000537.1:0-5208 GCA_039926325.1 Paracoccaceae bacterium
CCAGTCCCTCTGCCAAGCCGCGCTTGCCGACCAGAGTCAATTCTGTCTCTGGCACCGCCTGCACCTTCAGTGCCACTTCGGAGATCACCCCCAGAACGCCGTGCGAACCGGCCAGCAATTTGACCAGATCCAGCCCGGTCACATTCTTCATCACCCGGCCACCGCTTTTCACGGCCACGCCCATCCCGTTGACAAACCGCAGCCCCAGCAGATGATCCCGGCACGCCCCAACCTGCACCCGTCTGGGGCCAGAGGCATTGGCCGCGGCGACCCCGCCAAGCGTCGACACACCGTTGCGCCCCAGCAATCCGCAGAAATCCGGCACCTCGAACGCCAACCGCTGCTTTTCCGAAGCCAGCACCGCTTCGATCTCCGCCAGCGGAGTCCCCGATCCCGCCACCAAAGTCAGCGCCCCCGGCTCGTATAAACGGATCCCCGCCAGACCGGACGTATCCAAGACTTCACCAACAGCCACACCCAACCGTCGGGTGCCGCCACCACGCAGCTGCAAAGGGCCGCTTGCCCCACGCACCATATCTGCAAGTTCCGCCTCATCGACAGGACGCATCACAACCCATTTTCTGTCCCAGCATATCCCAAGCGGATTTCAACTGGCACGCCGACCATTAGTCAAATCCAACGGAAACACCTTGGCGGGGTTCAACAGCCACCCCGGATCAAAGACGTCTTTGACCTTCAGCTGCGCCTCCAGATCGGCATCCGAGAACTGCACCTTCATCAGATCGCGCTTTTCAATGCCAACGCCATGCTCTCCGGTCAGGCAGCCACCAACCTCCACGCACAGCCGTAGGATCGCCGCTCCCAACGCCTCGCATAGCGCCAGATCGCCCGGTTTGTTCGCATCGTACAGGATCAGCGGGTGCATGTTGCCGTCACCCGCATGAAACACGTTTGCCACATCCAGCCCGACCTCGGCGCTCATCTCGCTGATGCGTCGCAATACGAACGGCAGTTCGGAAACCGGGATCGTGCCGTCCAGACACATGTAATCGTTGATCTGCCCCATCGCCCCGAATGCAGACTTGCGGCCAAGCCAGATCTTCCGCGACTCTTCCTCCGACCCGCTTTCGCGGTAGGCCACGGGGGAGTGCCGCGCTGCAATTGCCTTGATCCGCGCCAGTTGTTCGTCAATCTCTGCCACCGAACCCTCAACCTCGATGATCAGCAACGCCTCGCAATCGGGATAGCCGGCATGGGCGAAATCCTCGGTCGCGCGGATGCAGGGGCGATCCATGAATTCGATCGCCACCGGCAGAATCCCGGCCTTGATGATGTCGGCCACGCATTCGCCCGCCACCTCGTTTCGGTCAAACCCCATCAACACCGGGCGCGCGCCCTCAGGCTTGGGCAAAATCCGCAAGGTCGCCTCTGTCACCACGCCCAACTGCCCTTCCGAACCGCAAATCACACCCAGCAGATCAATCCCGCCGGCATCCAGCCACGGCCCGCCAATCTGCACCACCTCGCCGGACATCAGAACCAGCGTGACCCCCAGCAGATTGTTCGTCGTCACGCCGTATTTCAGGCAATGCGCCCCGCCCGAATTCATCGCGATATTCCCGGCAATCGCACAGGCGAGCTGGCTGGACGGGTCTGGTGCATAAAACCACCCGTCAGCCTCTACCGCACCCGTCACGCTCAGGTTCGTGCGGCCGGTCTGCACCCGGATAAAGCGGTTGTTGTAATCCGTCTCGATCACGCCGTTCATCCGCGCCACACCCAGAACTACGCAATCGGCGGTCGGCAAAGCGCCCCCAGCAAGTGAAGTCCCCGACCCGCGCGGAACGACCTTGACGCCCATCGCGGAACACGCCGCCAGAACTGCCGAAACCTCTGCCGTCGTGCGTGGCAACACCACTGCCAGGGGCGCACAACGGTAGGCCGTCAGAGCATCGCATTCATAGGCGCGGGTTTCGGCAGCGTCGGAAATCACCGCATCGCCCGGCAAAACTGCGCGAAGCCGCGAGATGATTGCATCGCGCGCGGCCAGCACCCGAACGCTTGGCTTCGGCATATCCATCGTCGCACCCTTTCAGATCGCAAGTGTTACGACCAGCAATTGCCACTGGCAAGCAATCCCCCCGCCGCCTATCATTTCGGGATGAACCTGCTTGCCCGCTTAGAGAACAACTTTACCGCGCTGGACAGTGCTGCATTCGTGCTGCTGGTGCTTTGCTGGTTCGTCACCGGCTGGCTGGCCGAACATCCCCCGGCATCGCGCCCCTCGGTCGCCTATCTGATGCTGAACTATCGCAGACGGTGGATGCAAGAATTCCTGACCCGCCAGCCGCGCATCTTCGACGCCTCGGTTATCGACAACTTGCGGCAGGGCACTGCGTTCTTTGCCTCGACTTCGATGATTGCCATTGGCGGGGGCGTGGCGATGATCAGCAACGCTGCGTTGTTGCAGGGGTTGGCCGCCGACCTGACCATCGGTTCGCAAACCACCCAAATTCGCGTCAAGATGCTGGTCGTGCTGGCGTACCTTGCCAACGCGCTATTGAAATTCGTCTGGTCGCACCGCTTGTTCGGGTATTGCGCGATCATGATGGCCGCAGTGCCCAACGACTATAAAGACCCGAAAGCCGCCCGACGCGCCGCCATGACCGCCGAAATCAACATCACCGCCGCCAAAAGTTTTAACCGTGGTCTGCATTCGGTCTATTTCGCGCTGGCAGCCCTCGTCTGGCTGATCGGCCCCGGCGCGTTGATCATGGCGACCCTGCTGACCGCTGGCGTCCAGTTGCGCCGCGAATTCGCCTCGCACTCCCGCGCGGTCATGTTGCGGGACCTGGACTGACACCACACGTCGCTTTCAGGCTGTTCGGCCGAAACCTGGCGTGATTGAGTAACATCAGTTGGCACTGGGAGGGGCATCAATGGCGCGGATCGTGCATCAACCTGGGCGGCGCATTTCGGCAGAGCAGGCAGCGGGGTTCGTGACGTCCGGCATGTGGCTGGATTACGGTATGAACCTGTGCCAGCCTGATACCTTTGACGCGGCGCTTGCCAAGCGCCGCGATGAACTGCACCGCGTGAAAATTCGCGCTTGCCTATCCACGCGTCCCCGCGCCGTGCTGGAGGCCGACCCGGACGGCAAGCATTTCTTCTGGGTCAACCTGCATTTCAGCGGCTACGACCGCCGCAAGCACGACACCGGCATCTGCAACTATCTTCCGGTCAACCTTGGCGAGATCCCCGACTACTACCGCCGGTTCATCGACCCGGTTGATATTGTCATCATCAAAACCTGCCCGATCGACAAGGACGGCTACTTTAACTTCGGCCCCTCGAACGCCTATGTCAGCGCCATCCTCGAACGCGCCCGCATGGTGATTGTCGAAGAATGTGCGACCGTGCCCTATGCGATGGGGGTCGGCACTGGCGTTCATGTCAGCGAGGTGGATTTCATCATCCCGGGCGACGACCTGCCGCTGCCAGAACTGCCAAAGGGTCCGGCGACCGAGGTTGACCGTGCGGTTGCCCGCCTGATCGCCAACGAACTGGACGATGGTATCTGCCTGCAGATCGGAATTGGCGGGATGCCGAACGCGGTGTGTTCGCTGCTGAAAGACAGCAGCATCGAGGATATTGGCATCCACACCGAAATGCTGACCGACGGCATCATCGACCTGCACAAGGCGGGGCGGATCACCGGGGAGCGAAAGCAGCTGAACCCCGGCAAGATGGTTTGCACGTTCGCGCTGGGGTCGAAATACCTGTATGACGCGATTGATCATAACCCCGAGATCGAATTCCACCCCGTCGATTACACGAACCTGCCGCACATCATCATGCAAAATGACCGGGTCATGTCGATCAACAACACGACCCAGATGTGCCTGCAGGGGCAGGCGGCGTCGGAATCCGATGGGCACCGCCACATCTCTGGCACGGGGGGGCAGTTGCAGTTCGTTCGCGGGGCTTATGCGTCAAAGGGGGGCAAGAGTTTCATTTGCCTGTCCTCGACCTACGACAAAAAGGGCGAGCCGCGCAGTCGGATCGTGCTGTCGCTGACCAAGGGAAACATCGTGACCACGCCGCGGTCAGACATCATGTATGTCGTGACGGAGTATGGGATGGTGAATCTGAAAGGCAAATCGGTTGCCGAACGGGCGCAGGCGCTGATCTTGATCGCGCACCCGAATTTCCGCGAGGAGCTGGAGCGGGAGGCCTATGAAAACCGGCTGATCCCGCGCGGATTTTTCTGAAGCGTCCACATTTGGACGCTTCAGAAAGTCATATAATACCAATGTCTTGCGAATTTAATTAACCACATTTTCACCTTTTGTACAGGTGGAATGCCCTGGCAGGTCACGCATGCAGGGACCGTGGAACCGCCCGCCAAATGGAAAACGGCCCGTGGGGGGAGGATCCCACGGGCCGTTCCATTTCGACTGAAAGAGGGGGTAAAGCCCCCCTGAGGGAGATCAGCCGTGATACGCCGCTTCACCATGCGAGGTCTGGTCCAGACCTTCGCGTTCTTCGTCGCCGGTGACGCGCAGGCCGCCCAACAGCAGGCCGACGACCTTGTAGAGGATGTAAGACACCACACCGCTCCAGATCAGGGTGGTCAGCACGGCCTCGATCTGTACCATTTCCTGCCCGCCCATCGTGCGGCCTTCGATATAGCCGACGCCGCCGAAGCTGGTCGATGCCAAGACGCCTGTCAGCAAGGCCCCGGTGATGCCGCCGATGCAGTGGACGCCGAAAACGTCAAGGCTGTCATCGTAACCGAACTTGGTTTTGACGGAGGTTACGAAGTAGTAGCAGATCGGCGAGACGATCAGACCCAGCACCACCGCGCCCATCGGCCCGACGAAACCGCAAGCCGGGGTGATGGCGACAAGTCCGGCCACCATGCCCGAAGCCGCACCCAACATGGACGCCTTGCCGCGCGCCAATGCCTCTATCGCTGACCAAGAGAGGATCGCCGCAGCCGTTGCGACAAACGTGTTGATCATCGCCAGACCGGCCGTTCCATTCGCGGCAAGAGCGGACCCGGCGTTAAAGCCGAACCAGCCTACCCACAGGATCGAGGCGCCAACCATTGTCAGCGTCATCGAATGCGGCGCCATGTTTTCCTTGCCGAAGCCGACCCGCTTGCCGATGACCAAAGCCCCGACAAAAGCCGCGATCCCGGCGTTGATGTGAACCACGGTGCCACCGGCAAAGTCCATCGCCCCC
>JBDSXE010000538.1:0-2810 GCA_039926325.1 Paracoccaceae bacterium
AGGTTAAATTGAATGATCTCCAGGATATCCGGTTCATCATCAGCAATTAGAATTTTTTTAACAATACCCATATTAATTTCGCTCCGCAAATGTAGGGCATCGCTTTAATCATTGTATCAGGGAAAGCTTATTCTTGTATTATCAAATTGTTAACCGAATGCAGCATTACCGTTGCTAAATGCGTCATCAAGCGGGTTGGCAAACCTTCCTGATTTTTTTTAATTGATTGGTAGCTTTCCGTGCAGGGGTGGGGCAGCTATAATAACCTAAATTTTTTTTACGATCTTTGCAGAGAAACCATTATGAAACAAATTCTACTACCCTTTATATTATTAATTTTCTGGAGCGATGTTTTTGCAACACCAGATTCTGTGGTAGTGCCTATTGGCCGCCAGCGTTTTCACGACAGGATAGAAAATGAGCAGTTATTAACTGACAAAGCTGATGGAAAAAAAGATGGCCTCATAAGGGTTTCCGGCAACGATGAAGTAAACCTGCAGGTAACGGATGCATTAACAAGAAGGATCAATGAGTTTCAGAATTTTGTAGAAACGAACGATAAGATCATCTCAAACAACGATAAGATAAGGCAGCTTGGCTTTATTGAGGACCTGGTTAAAAATTTTCGCTCGGCCTGGAAACTTAAAAGAATTAATCCCACGCTGGCACCCTTACTGGTAGACGATTTTTACAAAGTGTGGATAGTAAATATGGATGGCGCCAGCATCCTTCCGTTCATAAATGAGATGCCGTATGAGGTTGGAACCTTTCTTACAGAGATATTTAATAATAATACCGGTTATAAAGATAGCAAAAAATCACTTTTTTTAAGATACTGTGGCATGCATCCTGATAAGATACTTTCAATTATCAGTCCTTATGCCGACGAGCCATTTGCGGATAGTCTTGTAGTGGTGGCTTGTAAAAATGATCCGGAGCAATTATACGATTATGCGTATTCGACCAGATCGACGGAAGGGAAACTGATACAAAGAAATACCGATCCGATGGTGCAAGCCATCGTGCAATTGAGCAAGATGCAGAATGCATTGCTGTATTATCCTTTCCTGGATAATATTTTAAAAAATAAAATAACGATCGATTCCATTAAAAAATTCGTGGGCGATGGTGATGCAAAAATGGATAGCGTAGGTTATTTTAAATTGTTGGTGCAAACGGAAAAGGATTATTATTACCGGTTGGGTGTATTGAAAGACACGCCGATCGCTATGTTTGGGGTAAACGGGTTGCGGAAAATGTTACAGAGAAAAGCCATCAAACATTTTATTACACCCATTAATGCCTTGCATGAACAAAATAACATTAGCATCCGGATGAGGGCACTCGATCCGCTTTCGGCGGAGGACCTTTACTATGTAATTGTGATGGGAGAAAATGACATTTACACTTCCAGCTACAAACATAGTTTTGCCAGGCTGATGCAGTTAATGGGTAACCGGCCAAGGGGCGATTCGTTACTGCTGGGGGTGAACATGGACTTTTTTAAAAAGTTTATAAAAATGGCTGCCAATTTTAACCAGCTGGATGTTTTTTTGAAAACCATGCCACCGGAGAATGCCACCACTTTGATGAAAGCATTTGTGTCTAATTTAGACCAGGGTAATAATTTGGAAGATGCGGTAGATGTGGCAGACAGTTACAGTAGTATCCGGGATACGATCCTGCTGCAAAATATACTGAAGAATGTGAGTTATAATGAGCAAAAGAGTATTAATCAAAGTAACAACCGCGGCAAAACTATTTACGGGTTGTTAAAAACCATCTTTTTATCTTCCGTTGATAATAGTATCGATCTTACCGAAGAGATCGGTATTCCATCTATTTACTCGGTAGATTATAAATACCTGGCCGACGACAGCGGCAGAGTAATTCAGCAGGTATTCTTTTACGGCGACGAAGATGGAAAAACGCATTTCCCGCAGTTTGTAAGTTCATTTTCCAGCAAAGAATGGAGGATAAATTATCAAAAAGAATGGGTTGAAATAAAATCCATCACCGGTAAAAAAGTTTGGATCTACGCCAATCTTCCTTTAAACAATGACAAAAACCTGGATGATACCGCGCAAATACATTTAAGCAGGTACCTGGCAAAAAAGGATTTACATCCTGCGGTGATCGTTCATCGTGGCCATAGCTATTGGCTGCCCAGAACTATTGAAAGAATGGGCGGAGATGCCAAAATAATTGTACTGGGCTCTTGCGGAGGTTATCAGAATTTGAGCCAGATCATCGGTACAAGCCCGGATGCAAATATTATTTCTACCAAAGAAATTGGTAAAGGTGATATCAACAGGCCGATCCTCAATTACCTAAACCAGGCCATTGCTTCAGGTAAAACGCTTGTTTGGAAGGATATGTGGGCATCTCTCACAAAATTATTTTATAGTGATCCCAGCAAAGGCATGCGGGAAAGCTGGGATGATTATGTGCCCCCATACAAAAACCTGGGCGCTATTTTTATTAAGGCTTATAATAAAAAGATGGAGCGTGATTTGTAGGGCAAATGCAAACGTTCAAAATTTTATATTGCTGTTTGCATTCCGTGGCTCAGTTTCGTTGGCCCTTTTCTGAGCGTGATTATTGTTGCTTTTGTGGTGTCAGCAATTTGATGGCTTTATTGTACAATATTAATCTTCAACTTTCATTATAAGACCAGCAAAGACTTATAAGATAGCGAAGCGTTCCCCTTTATATTCGCAGCGGCTACCATCCACTTATTGCGAGTGTTTCCCCTAATTCTATTAAAAGATTTGCTGATAAAAAATCGTTGATTATCAAAAAATTATAAA
>JBDSXE010000539.1:0-4685 GCA_039926325.1 Paracoccaceae bacterium
GCACTCCGGCGACCCTTTCTCTTGTGGATCGATTGATTAGAGACTGGAATGCTGCACGTCACCGAAACCTTGGCGATTGCCGACTGGGAGCTGTCGGAATCGTTTGTCCGCTCTAC
Organism: Paracoccaceae bacterium; assembly: GCA_039926325.1. Lineage (GTDB taxonomy): Bacteria > Pseudomonadota > Alphaproteobacteria > Rhodobacterales > Rhodobacteraceae > Stagnihabitans. The sequence continues at coordinate 117 of JBDSXE010000539.1, forward strand.
CGGGCCCGGCGGGCAGAACGTCAATAAGGTTTCGACGGCGGTGGAACTGCGGTTTGAGGCCGAACGCTCGCCGCACCTGACGCCACAGGTCAAAGCGCGGCTGAAAAAGCTGGCGGGGCGGCGGTGGACGAACGAGGGCGCGATTGTCATTCAGGCCGACGAGACCCGGTCGCAGGCGCGCAATCGTGAACTGGCGCGCGAACGGCTGGTAGAGATGATCGCGGCGGCGCTGGTGGTGCCTAAACGGCGGATCAAAACCAAGCCGACCTATGGTTCGGTGCAGCGGCGTCTGGTCGGCAAGAAGGTGCGGTCGGCGGTCAAAGAGGGGCGGCAAGCGCCGGAAGATGATGAATGATTACGACGGCTTAACGAAACGCGTTGACGGTCAGACCACAACCTCCATCGCCTGTTGCATGCCGACGCCAAACACTCGCTTGTAGCGTTCGATCTGGTCCGCGGGCCCCATCGCTTTGTTGGGGTTGTCGGACAGTTTGACGGTGGGGATGCCATTGGCGGCAACCGCTTTGCACACCAGCGAGAACGGGGCGAGTTCATCGCCGGGAACCAGACCCCTGAAATCATTGGTGAACATGGTGCCCCAGCCGAAGGAAACCTTGACGCGGCCTACGAACTGACGGTGCAATTCTTCGATCTTGTCGACGTCCAGACCGTCGGAAAAGATCACCAGCTTTTGCCGCGGATCTTCGCCACGTTCCTTCCACCAGCGGATCGCGATTTCGGCGGCGGCGACGGGATCGCCGCTGTCGATGCGAATACCGGTCCATGAAGCCAGCCAGTGCGGCGCGTGTTTCAGGAAACCTTCGGTGCCATAGGTGTCGGGCAGGATGATCCGCAGGTTGCCGTCGTGTTCTTCCTGCCAGTCGGCCAGCACCTGATAGGGCGCGCGGGCCAATTCGGCGTCGTTTTTCGCAAGCGCCGCATAGACCATCGGCAGTTCGTGGGCGTTCGTGCCAATCGCCTCTACCTCGCGGCGCATGGCGATCAGGCAGTTCGAGGTGCCGGTAAACTTACTTTCCAGCCCCTCGATCATCGCCTGCACGGCCCAGTCCTGCCACAGGAAAGAATGGCGGCGGCGGGTGCCGAAATCGGCGATGCGAAGGCCGTCGATACCGCGCAAGCGGGTCAGTTTTTCCCACAGTTTGGTCATGGCGCGGGCATAGAGAACTTCGATTTCAAAGCGACCCAGACGTTCCAGCACGCGTCGGCTGCGAAGCTCCATCAGGATGGACAGCGCGGGAATTTCCCACAGCATGACCTCTGGCCACTTACCCTCGAACGTCAGTTCAAACTGGCCGTCGCGTTTTTCCAGATGATAGGGCGGCAGGCGCAGGTTTTCGAACCACTCCATGAAATCGGACCGGAACATCTGGCGTTTGCCGTAAAACGTGTTGCCGCGCAGCCAGGTGCTTTCACCACGGGTCAATGAAAGCGACCGCACATGGTCAAGCTGTTCGCGCAATTCACCCTCATCGATCAGGTCGGCTAGTCGGATCGAGGTGGAACGGTTGATCAGGCTGAAGGTGACAGTTGTGTCAGGTTTATTGCGGAAAATCGACTGGCACATCAGCAGTTTATAAAAATCGGTGTCGATCAGGGACCGCACGATCGGGTCGATCTTCCATTTGTGGTTCCAGACCCGTGTCGCGATATCAACCATGCTGTCCCCCTCTGACCCCGGCGACTATTGCCGGGAAGTGCGGCGGTGAAAACCGAAATCGTCAGGACAGCAGGTGGACGCCAGCCGCTTTCATGGCGGCCCTCTGTGCGGCCAGCGAGCCGCCAAGGTCAATTGCGCGGCAGGCCCCTTCCAGAACGGTGACGTCAAACCCAAGTTTTGCCGCGTCCATTGCCGAAAATGCGACGCAGTAATCGGTAGCTAGGCCGACGAACGTCAGGCGCTGGATGCCACGGGATTTGAGATATCCCTCAAGGCCGGTAGGTGTGGCGTGGTCGTTTTCAAACAGCGCAGAGTAGCTGTCGATGGCGGCGCGAAAGCCTTTGCGGATAATCAGTTGGGCGGGGTTGGTGTGCAGTGTTTCGTGGAACTCTGCGCCACGGGAGCCTTGGACACAGTGTCGCGGCCACAGGGTTTGCTTGCCATAGGGCATGTCGATCTGAGTGAACGGGGCGCTGCCGGGGTGCATTTCAGCGAACGAGGAATGGTCGTGCGGGTGCCAGTCTTGGGTCAGCACAATGGTCTGAAACTCTGGCATCAAAGCGTTGATCCGAGGGATGATCTGGTCGCCGTTCGCCACGGCCAAGGCGCCGCTGGGGCAAAAATCATTCTGGACGTCGATCACAATCAGGGCTTCATCGGCGGGGCGCATGTTTGTTGCCTCATCTGAGTTTGCCTATCGGTAGGGGCGAGGGACATTCCGGTCAAGCGGCCTTGTCTGGGATTGTCGCAAGGGGTAAATCGCCGCCATGTTCAGCGTGGCAGCCCTATACCATTTCACACGCTTCTCCGATCCGGCCACCCTGTGCGACGGGCTGGCAGAGGTTTGTCGGGCGAACCGCGTGAAGGGATCGTTGTTGATCGCCGGAGAGGGGATCAACGGGACGATTGCGGGAAATCGTGACGAAATAAGCGCCGTGCTGGCGCATATTCGCACGCTGCCGGGGTGTGACGGGCTGATCTGGAAGGAAAGTTTTGCCGAGGTCATGCCGTTCGGGCGGATGAAGGTGCGGGTCAAGCGCGAGATTGTCACGATGGGGCAACCGGATGTCGATCCGCTGGCGGGCACAGGGCATTATGTGGCGGCGGCGGATTGGAACGCGCTAATCAGCGCGCCGGACGTCGCGGTTATTGATACTCGGAACAGTTATGAAGTGGCGATTGGCACGTTTGTCGGTGCAGTTGATCCCGGAACCAAGTCGTTCGGGGAGTTTCCGGCATGGTGGCAGGACAACAGTGATCGGTTTGCAGGTAAGCGGATTGCGATGTTCTGCACCGGCGGCATCCGCTGCGAGAAATCGACGAATTACCTGATGGGTCAGGGTGTTACCGAGGTATTCCATCTGCAGGGCGGCATCCTGAAATATCTGGAGCAGGTGCCGCAGGCCGATAGTCTGTGGCAGGGCGAATGCTTTGTGTTTGATGAGCGGGTGTCGGTTGGACATGGGCTGGTCGTTGGCGGTCTGACTTCGTGCAGGGCATGCAGGCGACCATTGACCGACGCGGATCGCACAAGTTCGGTGTTCGAGGATGGCGTGTGCTGCCCGCAATGCGTGGGCGAACATGACGAAGCGGACCGGATGCGTTTTCGCGAACGGCAAAAGCAGATCAGGCTGGCTGCGGCGCGGGGAAAGCGGCATTTGGGCGGGTGACTTGTGATCATCACAATAATCCGTTTGACCCGTTCGACACTGTGGTTCAGGTTCCGGCGCTGACAGGAGCGACCCCATGACAAAACCCTCTATATTCACGCCAGTTCTGATTGCGGGCTGTGTGGTGCTGCTTTTGAACTTTGCCATCCGGGCCAGTTTCGGGATATTCCAGATTCCCATCGCGACAGAGTTCAACTGGCCAAGGTCCGACTTTTCGTTGGCGATCGCGATCCAGAACCTTGCGTGGGGGATCGGCCAGCCGATGTTCGGCGCGCTGGCAGAGCGGTTTGGCGACCGGCGGGCCATCATCGCCGGGGCGCTGCTGTATGCGGCGGGGTTGGTACTGTCGAGTTTTGCGGTGACGCCGGGGGTGCATCAACTATTGGAGATTCTGGTGGGTTTCGGCATTGCTGGCACCGGATTCGGGGTCATTTTGGCGATTGTCGGGCGTGCGGCAAGCCCTGAGAATAGATCGCTGGCGCTGGGGATAGCGACGGCGGCGGGTTCGGCAGGGCAGGTGATCGGGGCACCCACCGCGGAAATCCTGTTGCAGCATTATCCGTGGCAGGTCGTGTTCGTGATCTTTGCCGTGGTGATCCTGTGCAGCCTGTTTGCGCTGCCGTTCTTGCGGACGCCGGTGATGGCCACGCGGGCTGAGCTGGAAGAGAGCTTGGGCACGGTCCTGAAGCGCGCGATCAAAGACCCCAGCTATTCAATGATTTTCATGGGGTTTTTCTCTTGCGGATACCAATTGGCGTTCATCACCGCCCACTTTCCGGCCTTTGTCGCGCAACGCTGTGCGCTGATTGATCCCGGGAGTATGTTGGCGGGAATCGGCATCACCTCAACCTCGATCCTGGGGGCGGTGGCGATTTCGGTGATCGGGCTGTTCAACATCGCAGGCTCGATCACGGCGGGGTGGCTGGGCAAACGCTACACCAAGAAATATCTGCTGGCGGGGATTTATGTCGGGCGGACGCTGGTATCGGCGGCGTTCATCATGACGCCGATGACGCCGCTGACCGTGCTGCTGTTTTCAGCGGCGATGGGGTCAATGTGGCTGGCGACTGTGCCACTGACATCAGGGCTGGTCGCGCATATCTATGGGTTGCGCTATATGGGTACGCTGTACGGGTTTGTGTTTTTGAGCCACCAGATCGGGTCGTTCCTGGGGGTGTGGCTGGGCGGCAAGATGTATGACCTGACGGGGGACTACACCAT
>JBDSXE010000540.1:0-3438 GCA_039926325.1 Paracoccaceae bacterium
TTCGACGCAAGAAATCTGGCGTGGGTTCCCAATAGCGTTCTTCGACCAGTTCAACCTCCAGCTTTTTCTCGGCAAGCGTCAGACGGACCTTGCGGCAAAATGGGGAGAGCGAGAAATGATAGAGGCGGATCATGAGTTGAGCCTTTGGGGTGTGTCCCCTTCAATGCAACGGCGGGGCGGGGATTTCAACCGTGATGGTGGCAGAGGGTCAGTCCTTGACCTCAAAACAGCTGGCGCGACCGTCGGCTGCGATGGTGTCGGCACCCGAGATGATCTGGCGGGCACGGTTGCGAACGTAAGCACCGGGTTTGGCGGCGTTGTATTCCTTGGGGTTGGGCAAGCTGGCCGCCAGACGGGCCGCTTGGGTTGGCGTCAAATCGCGCGCATCGACGTGGAACAGTTTTTGCGCGGCGGCCTGTACGCCGAACACGCCTTCGGCAAATTCGGCTTCGTTCAGATAAACCTCCAGTATGCGCTGCTTGGACCACATCACCTCGACGACCGGGGTTAGCAGCGCCTCCATCGCTTTGCGGAGCCAAGAACGGTTCTGCCAGAGCAGGACGTTCTTGACGACCTGCTGGTCAATGGTGGACGCGCCACGATTGGCACCGGTCTTGATGGCATCGCGGATGGCCTGCATGTCAAAACCCCAGTGCAGGCAAAAGTTGGCATCCTCTCCCGCGACAACGGAACGGCCCATTGCCGGGGCGATGTCATCCCAGTTGACCCACTCACGGTCAATGCCGCCAAGCCGCCAGGATTCCTGCCATTGGTAGATATTGCCGGGTGGCGGCAGGAAGGAAAATAGGAAGATCAGAAGGAAGTAGAACGCGGCCAAAAGGCCCAGACCACGCAGGAACCATGTCAGGATGCGCCGCCAAAGTGGTTTGCGGGCGGGCTGCGGCGGGTCAGACTTTTTCGTTTTGGGTTTGGCGACCATGCAGTCAGCATAGGCCCGATGACATGCGCCGGGTCAAGCCAGTGCGGCATGGCAGGGCTTGCGATTTGGGTAGGGGGGCGTGATTTCCACCAGAAATGCAAGGTTGAAACGGCCCCCGAAGGGGCCATTTCTTATTCCGCCGGAACCTTCACCGCCTCGTCCGACAGCGGATGCGCCAAGTGGATCAACATTTCCTTCGGGCAGATTTGCAGGAAGTTCACCCTCTCGGCCTCCCAGTTGGCAAGGATGCGTTCGGCGTGGCGTGAACCCGTTTCGGCCGCGTGATTGGCGACCAGGGTCTTTAGCTGCGCCTCCCAATGGGGATGGCTGACGGCGCAGGTGACAAGGGATTCCAGGTTGATGAAATCCTCTGCCACGCCTTTCGGGTCGTAGATATAGGCCATTCCGCCGGTCATGCCTGCACCGAAGTTGGCGCCGATCCGACCAAGGATCACCGCCACGCCGCCGGTCATGTATTCGCAGCCGTTGGAACCGCAGCCTTCGACCACCACCGAGGCACCGGAGTTGCGGACACCAAAGCGTTCACCAGCGCGGCCTGCAGCGTACAGATAGCCAGCGGTGGCCCCATAAAGCACTGTGTTGCCGATGATGGTGTTTTCCGACGCCACCAGTGGGCTGGCCATTGACGGTCGGACCACGATGGTGCCGCCTGACAGGCCCTTGCCGACATAGTCGTTGGCGTCGCCCAACACCTCTAGCTTTAGGCCACGCACGGCGAATGCACCAAGCGACTGGCCACAGCTGCCGGTCAGTTTTACCGTCAGGTGATCTGGCTGAAGCGCGTTCTTCATGCCGAACTTCTTAACGATATGGCTGGACGCCCGCGTGCCGATGGTCCGCAGGGTGTTCCTGACGGCATAGGACAGCTGCATCTTTTCGCCATCCTCAAAGAACCGCGCGCCGTCCTTGACGATGTCGGCGTCAAGGGTGTCAGGGACGTGGTTGCGCGGTTTGGAACGGTCGTAGGTGATGCGTTGGGCGCTATCCACGCTGATCAGCAGGGGGTTCAGGTCGAGGTCGTCAAGGTGGGCGGCACCGCGTGACACTTGGGACAGCAGGTCGGCGCGGCCGATGATTTCGTCCATCGAACGGGCGCCGATCTGGGCGAGGATTTCGCGGACTTCCTGCGCGTAAAAGGTGATCAGGTTGACGACCTTATCCGCCGTGCCGGTGAATTTCTCCCGCAGTTTGGTGTCTTGCGTGCAGACGCCGACCGGGCAGGTGTTGGATTGGCACTGTCGCACCATGATGCAGCCCATCGCGATCAGGGCGGCGGTGCCGATACCGTATTCCTCGGCCCCCATCATCGCAGCCATTACCACGTCGCGACCTGTCCGCAGCCCGCCATCGGTGCGGAGGGTGACGCGTTCGCGCAGGTTGTTCATCGCCAGAACCTGATGCGCTTCGGTCAGGCCCATTTCCCACGGCAGGCCAGCATACTTGATGCTGGTGGCGGGGGAGGCACCAGTGCCGCCGTTGTGGCCGGAGATCAGGATGACGTCGGCTTTGGCCTTTGCCACACCCGCCGCAATGGTTCCAACACCCGACGAGGACACTAGTTTGACCGTCACCTTGGCGCGCGGGTTGATCTGTTTCAGGTCGTAGATCAGTTGCGCGAGGTCTTCGATCGAGTAGATATCGTGGTGCGGCGGCGGGCTGATCAGCGTGACGCCGGGGGTCGAGTGGCGCAGGCGGGCGATCAGGGCCGTCACTTTCATGCCGGGCAGCTGCCCACCTTCGCCGGGTTTGGCACCTTGGGCGACCTTGATTTCCAGTTCCTCGCAGGCGTTCAGGTATTCGGCGGTGACACCGAAACGACCGGAGGCGACCTGTTTGATCTTGGCGGATGGGTTGTCGCCGTTCGGTTCAGGCAAGAAGTGCGCTGGGTCTTCGCCGCCTTCACCGCTGTCGGATTTCGCACCGATGCGGTTCATGGCGACGTTGAGGGTCTTGTGCGCTTCCGGGCTGAGGGCACCCAGCGACATGCCGGGGGTGACGAAGCGTTTGCGGATCGAGGTGATGGATTCCACCTCTTCAATCGGCACAGCTTTGCCCAACGCCTTGATGTCCAGAAGGTCGCGGATGTGGATGGGCGGGTTGGCCCGCATTGCGGCGGAGTATTGCTTCCAGATATCAAACGACGCGCGGTCGCAGGCCGATTGCAGCATGTGCATCGTCTGGGCCTCCCAAGCGTGTTTCTCGCCCGAGCGCCGCGCTTTGTAGAACCCGCCGACTGGCAGCACGTCCATGCCGCCACGCCAGCCTTTGGCGTGAACTTCCTCGGACTCCATCTGGATGCCGGTCAGGCCGATGCCGGAAATCCGGCTGTGCATGCCGGGGAAGTATTCCGCGACGATGGCACGGGAAAGACCCACAGCCTCAAAATTCAGACCGCCGCGATAGGAGGAAATGACCGAAATCCCCATCTTCGACATGATTTTCAACAGGCCGGCGTCGATGGCGTCACGGTAGCGGCG
>JBDSXE010000541.1:0-2973 GCA_039926325.1 Paracoccaceae bacterium
GACCCGCGCCCGCCCCTTTCTTGGCATCTGCGTCGGGATGCAAATGATGGCGACCTGGGGTCGCGAATATCACGATACCGCCGGCTTTGGCTGGATACCCGGCGAGGTGGTGCGGATCACACCTGCAAACCCCACGCTCAAGGTGCCACACATGGGCTGGAACGATCTGGTGCTGGACCACCCGCATCCGGTTCTGGCGGGCCTGCACACCGGCGATCACGCCTATTTCGTGCATTCCTACCAGTTCCGCGTCGAAAACCCTGCACACCGCATCGCGCATGTCGATTATGCGGGCGATGTCACCGCCATCATTGGCCGCGACACGATGATCGGCACGCAATTTCATCCCGAGAAATCTCAGGCCGCCGGCCTGCGACTGATTGCGAATTTCCTGACTTGGAAACCATGACCCCAGACCTCGCAACTTTGTTGGACGAGATCGCGGCCAAGATGAAACTGGCCGAGGATCGCGGCAAGGTGGCGGATTATATCCCAGAGCTGGCCCGCGTTGACCCTGACCATTTCGGCATGGCGGTGGCGCTGGCCGACGGCACCATGCTTTCAACCGGTCAGGCGCAAACCGGCTTTTCGATCCAGAGCATTTCCAAAGTCTTCACCCTCGCCATCGCCTTGGGCCGCATCGGCGACAACCTGTGGACCCGCGTCGGGCGGGAGCCGTCAGGTAGCGCCTTCAACTCCATCGTCCAGCTCGAATATGAACACGGCCGCCCGCGCAATCCGTTCATCAACGCTGGGGCCATCGCAGTTACCGACGCCATCCTGTCCGGCCACCAACCGCGAGAGGTTCTGGGCGACCTTCTCCGCTTTATCCGCAGCGCCGCTGACGACACTGACATCCATATCGACGAAGCCGTGGCGCGGTCGGAACAGGCGACCGGGCACCGCAACTTTGCGCTGGCGCATTTCATGGCGGCTTCGGGCAATCTGCAAAACCCGCCCGCGTTGACCCTTGGCACCTATTTCCACCAGTGCGCCATCGAGATGACATGCGAACAACTTGCCCGCGCCGGACGTTTCTTGATGGCGACACCGGGCACGCCGCGTCTGGTGTCGCCCGACCGGGTGCGCCGGATCAACGCGCTGATGCTGATGTGCGGCCATTATGACGGCTCTGGCGAATTTGCCTATCGCGTTGGTTTGCCGGGCAAAAGCGGCGTGGGCGGTGGGATTCTGGTCATAGCGCCGGGCCGCGCCAGCATCGCGGTCTGGTCGCCCGGCCTGAACGCGCAGGGCAATTCCAAACTCGGCACGGAAGCGGTGGAAATGCTGGCGCGCCGCATGGGCTGGTCGGTTTTCGGCTAAACTTGTTTGCCCCCCATCCGCGACAAAGCCCGCATCACCCAAGCCTGACCACCGGCCAAAGCCTTGGCACCGCCGCGTGGTCTGCTAAGACGCGTTCAACACCCGGAGGCCCAGATGATCCTTTACCCCGCCATCGACCTGAAAGACGGCCAGTGCGTCCGCCTGTTGCGCGGAGAGATGTCCGCCGCCACCGTTTTCGGTGATGATCCGGCAGCGCAGGCGGCAAAGTTTCAGGCCGCAGGCTGCGAATGGCTGCATTTGGTTGACCTCAACGGCGCGTTCGCTGGCACCCCGGTCAACGCGGCGGCTGTCGAAGCTATCCTGGCGCGCGTCACCGTACCCTGCCAGCTTGGCGGTGGCATCCGCGACATGGCTACGATTGCGATGTGGCTGGAAAAGGGGCTGGCGCGCGTGATCCTTGGCACCGTGGCGGTGGAGAATCCTGGGCTCGTCCGTGAGGCCGCAAAAGCGTTCCCCGGTCAAGTCGCCGTCGGCATCGACGCCCGCAAGGGCATGGTCGCGACCAAAGGCTGGGCTACGGAAACCACCATCCACGCCACCGACCTTGCCCGCAGTTTCGAGGATGCCGGCGTCGCCGCACTCATCTACACCGACATCGACCGCGACGGCGCGATGCAGGGTCCGAACATCGCCGCGACCGAAGCACTCGCCCGTGCCGTCACGATCCCCGTCATCGCCTCAGGGGGTGTTGCCTCGCTGGCCGATCTGATCGCCTTGCGCGACACTGGCGTGATCGCCGGGGCCATCACGGGCCGGGCGCTCTACGACGGCGCAATTGATCTGGGTGCGGCGATAGCGGCGCTGGCCTGACCCGCCTTTCATCTTTTCCCTAATATCCCGGGGGGTGAGGCCGCAGGCCGAGGGGGGCAGCGCCCCCTTTCCCAGCCCGGCAAAGCGCGCTAAACCCCTCACATGCTCAAAACCCGCCTCATACCCTGCCTTGATGTCGCCGATGGCCGCGTCGTCAAGGGCGTCAACTTTGTCGACCTGCGCGATGCGGGCGACCCGGTAGAGGCGGCGCGTGCCTATGACGCCGCAGGTGCGGACGAGCTGTGTTTCCTCGACATCCACGCCACCCACGAAAATCGCGGCACGATGTTCGATCTGGTGACTCGCACCGCCGAGCAGTGTTTTATGCCGCTGACCGTCGGCGGCGGTGTCAGGACGCACCAAGATGTGCGGGCGTTGCTGCTGGCCGGGGCTGATAAGGTCAGTTTCAATTCCGCCGCCGTCGCTGATCCCGATGTCGTGGCACAGGCCGCCGACCGCTTCGGCAGTCAGTGCATCGTCGTCGCGATTGATGCCAAGACCGTAAGCCCCGGAAAGTGGGAAATCTTCACCCATGGCGGCAGGCGCGCGACCGGCATTGATGCGGTAGAGTTCGCCCGCACCGTGGCCGCCAAGGGGGCGGGGGAAATCCTGCTGACCTCGATGGACCGCGACGGCACCAAGGCCGGGTTCAACCTGGACCTGACCCGTGCCGTGGTGGATGCGGTGTCGATCCCGGTGATCGCCTCAGGTGGCGTCGGCACGCTGGATCATCTGGTCGAAGGCGTGACGTTGGGTGGCGCTTCTGCCGTTCTGGCCGCGTCGATCTTTCACTTCGGCACGTTCACCATAGGTCAGGCC
>JBDSXE010000542.1:0-6628 GCA_039926325.1 Paracoccaceae bacterium
CAGCATATCAAGGGGATACTGGCGCAAAAGCCGCTTGCCCTAACCCTCGCCGATGCGATTGCGCTGCGCGATGAGGCGAAGGCCGCAGGCAAGATCCTGAGCGTCAATCAGAACATGCGCTATGACCAGTCGATGCAAGTCTTGAAGCAGATTCTGGACCGTGGCGACTTGGGCGACGTGGTTTTCGCCCAGATCGACATGCACGCCATCCCGCACTGGCAGGGATTTCTGCAAAGCTATGACCGCCTGACCCTTGCCAACATGTCCGTGCATCACCTTGATATCCTGCGCTTTCTGTTCGGCGATCCGACAGAGATCACCACTCAGACCCGCACCGACCCGCGCACGACCTTTGCCCATAACGACGGGATCACAGTCTCAACTCTGCGCTTTCCGAGTGGCGTGCTGGCCTTGAGTCTTGAGGACGTCTGGTCCGGCCCGCGCGCCGATGGCTATCAGAACGACCAGCACATCACCTTCCGGGTCGAGGGGACGCGGGGCGTGGCCAAGGGGTCGATTGGTTGGCCGACGGGGGCTGCATCCACCTTGACCTATGCCTCGCAGGATTCGACGAACGGCGAATGGGTCACTCCGACATGGGACACCATGTGGTTCCCCGATGCCTTTGTCGGCGTCATGGGTCAGCTGCAGGAAGCGGTCGCAACCGGCGCCGCTCCTGTGCTGACGGTGGCTGACAACGTGAAAACCGTAGCACTGATCGAGGCGGGGTACCGGTCCATCGCCGAGGGGCGCACGGTGAAACTATCCGAAATTTCAACGAACTGAGGGAGGAACCACCATCATGATGCAATCCGGAATCTTCACCGGCTATTTCCCGTATGGGTTAGCCGAAACCGCCAAGCGCATCCGCAGCCACGGCTTCAACACGGTGCAGTTGGACCTGCATTTCAAGGACATTGACCTATCGGCCGGCCAGATCACCGCCGCCAAAGCAAAAACGGTGCGCGACACGTTCCGCGCGGAAAACCTGCCGATCTGTTGCCTGTCGGGCTATACAAACATCATCCACCCCGACCTGACCCACCGCAAAGCCAATGTTGACCGGCTGAAAGAACTGCTGCGTAGTGCCCGCAGCTTCGGCACACCCTATGTCATCTCGGAAACCGGCACCTACAACACGGAATCCGAATGGATGTCTGACCCGAAGAACAAGTCCGAGGAGGGCTTTGAAACCTGTCGCAAGGTGATCTCTGAACTGGCGCAGGTAGCCTACGATCATGGCGCCCAGTTCTTGCTTGAGACTTATGTGAACAACGTCGTGGGCTCGGTCGAGGAAACCGTACGGATGTTCGCGCAGGTCGATCATCCGGGCTTGGGTCTGCTGATGGACCCGACCAACTATTTCGAGGACCACAATATCGACAGCATGGACAAGGTGCTGAACCAAGTCTTTGACACGCTGGCCAGCAAAGTGAAGATCGCCCATGCCAAGGACGTGGCCCGCGCCAAGGACAGTTCCGAAAAGCATGCCGACATTGGCGATGATGACGCTTTGGCCAGTCACACCTTCCGTGGTGTTGGCGCGATTGCGCTGGATGCACCGGGGATGGGGGTTTTGAACTACGATCTTTACCTGCAACGGCTGGCCGAAAAGTGCCCGAACATTCCAGTGATCATCGAGCATCTTGACGAGGCCGATGTACCCCGCTCCAAAGCATTTCTCGACGGCAAGTTTGTGGCGAACGGCGTGTGATAAGGCAGGCGGCATCCGCCAACGGTGCCGCCTCGTAAAAAGGAGCGATGATGGCCAGACTGTTCGGCGAACACCTTACACGGCATGAGATTGCCCGGCGCAGCGGCAACCTTGGCGCCTTTGGCGGCGTTCGGCTGATGGAATTATCCGACGGGCTGGAACGCGGCATTCGCATGTTGGAGTTCCGTACCGGATCGGGTCTGCGCTTTACAGTTTTGGTGGACCGGGCGATGGATATTGCCGAAGTCGACTACAAAGGCCAGTCGCTTGGTTGGTACGGGCCTTCGGGGGTTCGCCATCCCGGTTTGCATGAATACGATAGCGAGGGCGGATTTGCCTGGGGCCGCAGCTTTTCAGGGTTTCTGGTGACCTGTGGACTGGATCACATCCTGGGGCCAGAGGAGGTCTCGGCGCAGAATTACAACTACCCAGGCGTCAAGACGATCAAACACGGGCTGCATGGCCGCATCTCTATCATTCCCGCCAAGTTGACAGGATATGGAGAACGGTGGGAGGGCGACCGCTGCATCCTTTGGGCCGAGGCGCAGGTCAGGCAGGCCGCAACCTTTGGCGAAAACCTGACTTTGTACCGCCGGATCGAGGCCGACCTTGGCGGCAACGAAATTCGGCTGACCGATCGGGTGGAGAACACTGGCTTTCTGCCGACGCCGCATATGTTCTTCTATCACATCAACCTTGGGGCGCCGCTTCTCGCCGAAGGCACCCGCTATCTGGCGCCGATTACGGACGTGGTGTGGGCTGCACATGAAGCCCGCTACGCTACCCAAGCCGTCGGTTATCAGACAACCCCCGCCCCACAGGTCAAGTTTGCCGAACAGGTCTGGCAACACGAAACCGCACCGGATGCCGCAGGCGAAGTGCCGGTGGCCTTGGTCAACGACCGGCTTGGCCTTGGGGTGGAAGTAACCTTCCGCAAGGATCAACTGCCGTGCCTGTACGAATGGCAGCACTTTCAGGAGGGCGGCTATGCCTTCGGCATCGAACCCTCGACCCATCATGTGCTTGGTGACAGCGCCGCTCGGAAGCGGGGCGAGATGATCTGGCTTGGCGCGCAAGAAGCCCGGACCTACGACACGCGGTTCAGGGTGCTGGACGGGGCGGCAGAGATTGCCGAAACCGCCGCAAGGATTGCCGCGATTGCCAGGCAACCTGCCGACGATTTCCCCAAACCCTCGGGTCAGTTCCGGCCCCTGACCGGGCGTGGCAAGCCCGCCTGATCCGCAAGACTACGAAGGAAATCCAACATGCCCAATGATCAAAGGCCGCTGGTTCAGATGCGGGATTACGCGCTGACCGGGCCGAATGCACGACGGGCGGTCGCGCTTGGCCTCGCGTCCGCCGAATGGTATCATTCGGAGGTGCCGCGCAAGGTTATGAAAGACCTGATGGCCCGCAGCGATGGCCCTGCGATACGGGATACCGCGATCTGGCTTGGGCTTTTGGTTCTGTCGGCGGCGGGTGGCATCGCGTTTTGGGGAAACTGGGCCTGCGTGCCGTTCTTCTTTGTCTATGGTGTGCTGTATGGTTCGACCTGTGACTCGCGCTGGCACGAATGCAGCCATGGCACGGCGTTCAAGACGGGCTGGATGAATGACTGGGTCTATCAAATCGCCAGCTTCATGGTGATGCGAAACCCGGTGTCGTGGCGGTGGAGCCACGCGCGCCACCACACCGACACGATCATTGTGGGCCGCGATGCCGAGATCGGCTTCATGCATCCGAAGTCCTTGGTGCGGTTCGCGCTGCATTTCGTCGGCGTGGTGGATGCATGGCAGTCGCTGCAAGTCATTGCCCGTAACGCGATGGGCAACATGAACGCCGACGAGCGCGACTACATACCAGAGTCCGAAATCCACAAGGCAATTACGGCGGCGCAGATTCATATGGCGATCTATCTGGTGACCGTGGCTTTCGCCGTGGGGATGCACTCGTTCCTGCCGCTAATGCTGATAGGTCTGCCGCGGCTTTATGGCTGCTGGCACATGTATCTGACCGGGCTGATCCAACATGGTGGGCTGGCGGAGGATGTGATCGACCACCGTCTGAACAGCCGCACCTGCTACATGAACCCGATCAGCCGCTGGATTTACTGGAACATGAATTACCATGTTGAACATCACATGTTCCCGATGGTCCCCTATCACGCGCTGCCGCGTCTTCACGCGTTGATCAAGGATGATCTGCCGGAGCCCTGCCCGTCGATCTATGCGGCCATTGCCGAGATGGTGCCTGCAGTCATCCGCCAGCGCCGTGAGAAGGGCTATTTCCTGCGTAAGGACTTGCCACCTTCGGCGCGGCCCTATCGGGAAGAACTCCACCGAGAAGTGCCCGAGCGCAGTACGATAGGGTCATAAAATGGCCTGGATAGATGTGTGCAGCGTCGACGATATCGACCTTGAAGACGTGATGCGCTTTGACCACTCCGGCCAGACCTATGCGATTTACCGCGCGCCCGATGGTGGGTTTTTCGCCACCGACGGGCTGTGCAGCCATGAAAAGGTCCATCTCGCTGGTGGGCTGGTCATGGATCACACCATCGAATGCCCCAAACACAACGGTCGTTTCAACTATCGCACTGGCGAGGCGCTACGCGCGCCTGTCTGCATCAACTTGCGCTGCCATTCGGTCCGGGTGACGGCAGGCAAAGTGCAGCTTTCCATAGGACAATAAGATGAGCCTCAAGAAACCAACCGTCGCCGACCTGCGGGCGCTGAAGGGCAAACGCCAACTCACCATGCTGCGGGTCCTCACGCTGGAGGAGGCCGCTGCGGCAGAGGCTGCCGGGATCGACATCGTGTCAGTCCCTGGGCCATTGGTCAGCCATCCCGACTACCGCCGCGTGGCACCCACATTATTTTCGATGACCGGAGTGGATCACAGAGAGGCAGGCACGCGGGACGATTACCTGCGCTTTGCGGGCAAGATGCTTATCGCTGGGGCGGACGCCCTTTATTGCTCCGGCGGTCTGGGCACAGTGAAATTTCTGGCGGATGAACATATTCCGGTGGTCGGCCATGTCGGCCTTGTCCCCTCGCGCAACACCTTTACCGGCGGTTTCAAAGCGGTCGGAAAAACGGCGGATTCGGCTCTGGCGATGCTGGAGGAGGTGCAGGCCTACGAAGCGGCGGGGGCATTTGCGGTTGAGATTGAGGTGGTGCCAGTTGAAGTCGCAAGCGAGATCAGCCGCCGAGTGGGTATCCTGCTGTGGTCGATGGGGTCAGGCGCGGGCTGCGATGTACAATATCTGTTCGCCGAGGATATTCTGGGCACCAACCGGGACCACATGCCGCGGCACTCCAAGGTCTACCGCAACTTTGCCGCCGAGTTTGACCGATTGCAGGCCGAACGCATCGCGGCTTTCACCGAATACCGGCGCGATGTTGAAACCGGCGTTTACCCGGAAGAAAAGCATGTGGTGAGGATGGATGCTGCCGAACTCGGCGCCTTCCGGGCGATGCTGAAGTCTACATGAAGCCGATGTTGCGCTGCATCGCGGCCTGAAGATGGGCGTGCAGCGCAGCCTCCGCCGCGTCGGCATCGCGCTTGGCGCAGGCGGTCAGAATCTCGACATGCTCCCGCAGGGTCCTCAGGATGATGGGCGAGGTGAACTTCCGATCCAACCGCAACAGGCGCAGGTAGTTCATCATCCGGCGATAACTGATGTCGATCAACGGATTCTGCATGATGCCGATGACAGAGTTGTGCATGGCCTGCTCTAGTCGGTCAACCTCGGGCAGGTCTTCGGCGTGCAGACCCTGCGCTACGATCCGGGAGATCAGCGCGTTATGGTCGGCGGTCAGTTCGGCAATCAGAACGTCATCGCCCTGCTCGGCAAAGGCGCGGATGGCAGCGCGTTCGACGATAGCGCGGAACTGATAAGTAGCGCGGGTCAGCTCCAACCCCGGCCTTACGAACTGGATGCCGGAACGGGGGTGGATCGTTAGAATGCCCTCGGCCTCCAGCACGCGAAGGGCGTCACGCAACGGGGCGACAGGCACGTCCACCAAGGCCGAAAGCTCGGACTGCGACAGAAAGGCCCCGACCTCGACCCGGCGCTGGAACAGGCCTTCCAGGATGCGTTCATAGGCGACTTCACTAAGTCTTAAAGCGGGGATTTTCGGCATCGGGAATCCAATTGACATTTCAGAATGCATAACTGATATATCAGCTGCACAGTTTAAGCGATCAGAAAGTTCGACTCATGACCCTGACGCAGTTTCGGATCACACGATTTCAGTTTGCACGAGATCGCGTGATCGGCGACAGCCAAGTTGCGGCGGATGACGTGAATTGCGCGGCTCTGGAGTTGATTTCTGCCTCCGGCGCGGTGGGCTTGGGCTTTATCCAGACTCTTTTCACACCTTTGCCCGACCAGACCGAGATTGAGCGTATCTTTGCCGCCGAGGTTTGGCCGTGGCTGGAAGGCCAACCGGCCATCGCTCTGGTCCACCGTGTCAACCGCCCGCGTGGCGGCAACCAGCGTGCAACGTCCTTGCCGTTTCATGAGGCTTTGCAAGTGGCGCTGTGGGATATGGCCGCACAAGAGGTGGGCATGCCGCTGCATAAATTGTTGGGCAGCCGGCGCGTCTCGGTGAAAGCCTATGCTAGCGGACTTGATTTCCATCTGTCGGACGAAGCATTTCAGTCGCTGTTTGCCCATGCAGCTTCTCTTGGCTATCGCGCATTCAAGATCAAGGTCGGCCATCCAGAGTTTGACCGCGACCTTCACAGGCTGGACCTGTTGAAAGCGGTGATCCCGGCGGGGTCGGACGTGATGATCGACTCCAACGAGGCTTGGGGCGCGAAAGAGGCCGTGGTCAAACTCGCCGCCATTGAACGCGCCGGGCATCGCCTGCTGTGGTCCGAAGATCCGATCTTACGCCACGATTTCGA
>JBDSXE010000543.1:0-7937 GCA_039926325.1 Paracoccaceae bacterium
TAATCCGCCAGCTCACCCAGCACATGCTTCAGCTGATGATCCGGCACCGCTGCCAAAGCCGCACGCGCCCGCGCCGCCCAGGTCAACGCATCTTCCCGTGACGCCCGCATCGCGCCGTGCCGATCCATCAGCGCCAACGCCTGCGCCAGATCACCGTCCTGTTGCTGGCCCTTCTCGATCACCCGCACCCAGAACGCCCGCTCTTCGGCATCCGCCAGCGCCACCGCCTTGATCATCGGCAGCGTCACTTTGCGTTCGCGGAAATCGTCACCGGTGTTCTTGCCGATCACCGCAGCAGACCCGCCATAATCCAGCAGATCGTCGGCAATCTGGAACGCAATGCCCAAGGCGTCGCCATAGTCGAACAGAGCCCGCGTCACGGCATCACTGGCACCGGCAATCACGCCGCCGACCTCGCACGCAGCTGAAAACAGCGCCGCAGTTTTTCCCCGCACCACCTGCAAATACACCGCCTCATCTGTCGCCAGATCCTGCGCCGCCGTCAGCTGCAACACCTCGCCCTCGGCAATCGTGGCTGATGCGTTGGCCAGAATGTCCAGCACGCGCAGCGACCCCGCCTCGACCATCAACTGAAACGACCGCGCGAACAGGTAGTCCCCGACCAGCACTGACGACTTGTTGTCCCATAGCAGGTTGGCCGTGGGCCGCCCGCGCCGCCGCGTGCTTTCATCGACCACGTCGTCATGCAGCAGTGTCGCGGTGTGGATGAACTCTACCGTCGCCGCCAGATGCACATGGTACGGCCCGCCATATCCACAAATCCGCGCCGCAGCCAAGGTCAGCATCGGCCGCAGCCGCTTGCCCCCCGCCTCGACCAGATGCGCCGTCACTTGCGGGATGCGCGGCGCATGTTCGCTGGCCATCCGCGCGCGGATCAGCAGGTTCACTGCTGCCATGTCCTCCGCCAAAGCCTCTGCCAGGACGTCTTGCGGGCTCATGCCTGGATTGATCACGTTCACGGCCACCCCTTGCCCTTTGCCGCCAAGCACCCCTAAGTCTATGGGGATGAGGCTTTTACTCCGCACCACCGACCCGACCCTGATCGCATTTGCTCAGGCCCTGCTTGCGGGCGAGGGTATAACGGCGTTTGAGATGGACGTCCACACCAGCATCCTGGAAGGGTCCAGCTTCCTTTTGCCGCGCCGCCTGATGGTTGCGGACCGCGATCATTTTCTGGCGCGCGCCGCACTGATTGACAACGATTTCCCCGCCGATACCTGCCCGATGACGCCCTGAATGTTCACGGACGCCGATCTTTCCCGCGATGCATTCCTCGGTGGGCGCATCCTCCTTTGGCAGCCGCTGATAGGCTACCGCGCCGCCACTGATCCGGTTTTGCTTGCCGCAGCCTGTCCCGCCGCGCCGGGGCAGAGCGTCCTTGATCTTGGCTGTGGCGCTGGCACTGCCGCGCTTTGCCTTGCGGCCCGCATCCCGGGCCTGACGCTGACTGGTCTTGAATTGCAACCGGCCTACGCAGCCCTCGCCCGCCGCAATGCCACCGAAAACGCCATCCAGCTGCACGTTATCGAGGGTGACTTCGCCACCACCCCGCTGTCGACCGCGTTTGACCAGATCATCGCCAACCCGCCCTACTATCCCCGCGCGGGCTCTCCTTCACCGACCCCAAGCCGCGACACCGCCAATCGCGCCGAAACCCCCATCACCGAATGGATCGCCTTTGCCGCCCGTCGTCTTACCCCCGGCGGTTGGCTGACGATGATCTGCGGCACCGACAGCCTGCCCGAAATCCTCAGCGCACTGCCACCAAAGCTCGGCTCGGCGGTCGTCCTGCCGCTTGCCGCCCGCGCGGATCGTCCGGCCCTCCGAATCATCCTGCGCGCCCGAAAAGGTGGCCGCGCCGCTTTTCGCCTTCTCGCGCCGCTTATCCTGCATCAAGGCGCCGCGCATGACAGCGACCGCAATAGCTACACGCCTAAGGCGAATGCAATTCTGCGAGATGCCGCTGATCTTTCGGCTATGTTTGGCTGAATCCGCATCATCCTTTGGCGCGCATATATTAAGATTTGGTGACACAACGCGTGAAACGTGTTGGACTATCCCTGTTCGCAACTGGCTAGGAGGAACCACATGACCGTCGCTTCGCATATCGCGGAACTGAAACGGAAGCACGAAAACCTCTCTGAAGCGGTCGTACAGGCGCAGCGCGCGCCCAGTATCGATGACCTGCACATCGCCGAAATGAAAAAGCAGAAACTGAAAATCAAGGAACAGATTTCGCGCCTGCAAAGCTGAGCTTTACCGAAAGCTGGCGCGGGCAGCCAACGCCGCCCCGCCGGTGATCATCACAGCCGCCAATAGCAGCAATGACGTCGCCTGCGCCTTACCTGCCCCGATCAGTACAAGCGTGGACAGCAGCGGCGCGGCATAAGATGCCACACCCAACACTTGGATGTCGCCGCGTTTCATACCGACATCCCAAGTGAAAAACGCCAGCCCAACCGGGCCAAGCCCCAGCAGAACCACGGCAATCCAGCCCAACTGGTCCGTAGGCCAAACCGTCTGCTCCAGCATCAGATGCGCCATTCCTGACAGCACCGCAGTTGCCATACAAAACACCGTAACCGCCTCGGTCGGCACCGCACCCAGCCGCCGCGATACCACGGAATACCCCGCCCAGGTCAGCGCGCACAGAAACGCCAGTGCCATCCCCGACAACGCCCCGGCCTGCAATCCGCCCCCATCACGCATGACCATCAGCGCCACCCCGGCGAATGCCATGAGTGCGCCGATGATGTGCAAGCGCCGCAACCGCTCTCCCGGTAGCAGCCCGGACAGCAGGACGATGAACAACGGCCATAAATAGGCAATCAGGCCGGTTTCGGCGTAAGGTGCCAGCCGGAACGCTGTGAAATACAGGAAATGATAGCCGAACAGCCCCAAGGTTCCAAACGCATAGACGCGCCAGTCCACCCCGCGTAGCACAGATAACCCGGCGCCACGCATCGTCCAAACCAGCCCAATGATCCCGCCAATCGCAAAGCATACCGCGTTCAGCTGCAACGGCGGCACCGGCGAGGTGCCGATCGTCAGCACCGCCAACAGTGCCCACATCAGAACCGCCGAAAACCCGATCAGCGTTGCCCTGTTCCGGCTCATAGCACCTCAAATTTCTTCGAAGAAACCTGCGAAAATCTTTGAAGATTTTCAATCACACCACGAACTGCCCGCCATTTGCCGAAATCGTCGATCCGGTGATGAACCCCGCATCGTCCGACGCCAGAAACACCGCGATCCGGGCGATCTCGGCGGGCTCTCCAAGCCGTCCCACCGGAATTTGCGGCACGATCCGCTCTGCCAGCACTTTGGGGTCAATCGCCCGCACCATTTCCGTGCCGATGTAGCCCGGACAGATCGCATTTACAGTGATCCCCGCCCGCGCGCCCTCTTGCGCCAGCGCCTTGGTAAAGCCTAGATCACCCGACTTGGCGGCGGAATAGTTGACCTGCCCCGCCTGCCCCTTTTGCCCGTTGATCGAGGATATGTTGATCACGCGGCCAAACTTGCGGTCGCGCATTCCGTTCCACACCGGATGGGTCATGTTGAACAGACCGTTCAGATTGGTGTCGATCACCTCGCGCCAGAACTGCGGCGTCATCTTGTGGAACATCGCATCCCGCGTGATCCCGGCATTGTTTACCAGCACGGCAATTGGCCCAAGATCAGCCTCGACCTTGGCAATGCCGGCTTGGCACGCTTCGTAATCCGCGACCGACCACTTGTAAGCTGGGATCCCGGTCTCTGCCGTGAATGCCTGCGCCGCCGCGTCATTACCCGCGTAATTCGCCGCAACGCTATAACCCGCCGCCTTCAGCGCCACCGAAATCGCGGCACCAATCCCGCGAGAGCCGCCCGTCACCAAAGCAACTTTTGTCATGTTCCACTCCTCCCCAGAGTTCTTGAAATAACGCTAGACAATGAAAAGGCGGCACGCAAACGCCTTGCGTGCCGCCTTTTCATTTGACGAAACTTACGGCTGCTCAATGCACATGGCCACACCCATGCCGCCGCCGATGCACAATGTCGCAAGACCTTTTTTCGCGCCCTGTCGCCGCATCTGGAACAGCAAGGTGTTCAAAACCCTGGCACCCGAGGCACCAATCGGGTGGCCAATCGCAATGGCCCCGCCGTTGACGTTCACAATCGCCGGATCCCAGCCCATGTCCTTGTTCACGGCACAAGCCTGCGCGGCAAACGCCTCGTTTGCCTCGATCAGATCAAGGTCAGCGACCTTCCAGCCGGCCTTTTCCAGCGCCTTGCGGCTGGCAGCGATCGGTCCGACACCCATGATCGACGGGTCCACACCGGCGGTGGCATACGACGCAATCCGCGCCAGCGGCGTCAGCCCGCGCTTTTCAGCCTCAGCCGCCGACATCAGCAAAACCGCAGCCGCACCATCATTCAGACCCGAGGCATTCGCCGCCGTCACCGACCCGTCCTTGGCAAACGCCGGGCGCAACTTGGACATCGATTCCAGTGTCGCGCCGTGGCGGATGTATTCGTCGGCGTCGACCGTCACATCGCCCTTGCGGCCCTTGATGATGAACGGCACGATCTCGTCTACAAAGCGTCCAGCCTTCTGCGCGGCTTCCGCTTTGTTCTGGCTTGCCAGCGCAAACTGGTCCTGCATTTCGCGGCTGATCTGCCACTGGGTCGCGACATTTTCTGCGGTCTGACCCATGTGGTAGTTGTTGAAAGCGTCCCACAGTCCGTCTTTGATCATCGAATCGACAAACGTCATGTCGCCCATCTTGTGGCCGGATCGCAGGTGCGCGACGTGGGTTGAAAGGCTCATGCTTTCCTGTCCACCTGCCACGACAATCCCGGCATCGCCAAGCTGAATGTGCTGCGCCGCCAGCGCCACCGCCCGCAGACCCGATCCGCAAACCTGATTGATTGACCACGCTGACGATTCTTTGGGCAGACCCGCCTTGATATGCGCCTGCCGCGCCGGATTCTGGCCCTGACCAGCGGTCAGAACCTGACCTAGAATCGTCTCTGACACTTCGGATTTGTCGACCCCGGCCCGGGCCACCACTGCTTCGATCACGGCGGCACCCAGATCATGCGCCGGGGTCGCTGCAAAAGCGCCGTTAAAGCTGCCGACGGCCGTACGAGCCGCCGATACGATCACAACATTGGTCATAGTTCCTCACCCTTCAGCATGTGGCATTGCAGTCAGGCCGCGCCCGCCGCTTACTCAAATCCCCTAGGCTCGAAAGCCCCGAAACGCAAGTTTTGGTTGTGGTCACATAGCAGTTATGCGCCCGCCCTTCCTATCCGGTCTGCGCCATCGCAGAGTTGAGCCAGACCGGTTTGACGGTAGGTGCGCCGAACAAATAGCCCTGCTGACAATCGACGCCCAATGTCCGCAGGCATTCAGCATCTTCCGGCGTCTCGACCGCTTCGGCGACGGTGAACATATCGAAATGCCGCGCAATCGCCAGCAACGCTTTGGCCAGCGCGCGATTGTCGGGGTTGCGGTGAATGTCACGAATGAACTGCCCGTCGATTTTCAGCATGTCGAACATGAAGTCCTTGAAGTATCGGATCGCAGTTTGCCCCGCGCCAAAATTATCCAGCGCAAATGCCACGTTGCGGCCCTGCATATCCTCCATGAACCGGATCACCAGTTCCGGCACCAGCATCGTCGAGGTTTCAGAGATCTCAAGGATCAGCCTTTCCCCCACCGTCGCACCTTGGTCCAGCCCGAGGCGCAAAATCTGGGTCCAGCGCGGATACCCGATCGAGCGGGCCGACATGTTCAGCGAAATCCGCAAATGCGGGTGCTGCACCAGTGTCGCCAGCCCAAGCTCCAGCGCGGCACAGTCAATCTCGCGGCCCAGTTCGTGCACCTCCACCTCGGCCATGAAATCCCGCGCCGGAATGATCCGGCCTGTTGGGTCCAGCACCCGGATCAAACCCTCGTGAAACGCGATGCGCCGGGGGTCGCTTGACAGAACCACCGGCTGATAGGCCAGCAGCAATCGTCTGGTGCGGATCGCCTCTGCCACCATCGTCATCACCTGCCGGTCGCCCTGCGACATCGCCACGCCAAGCGGGCTGGCCAGGCCGGGGCTGTCATCCATCAGGGGCTTGGTTTGCTGCGGCATAATTCCCCCACGATCCCGAACGGCGAACCAAATCCCGCTGTCGTCGACAAGATGCCGCCACAGGGGTAAACGAGTGGTGAACGTTTCAATTTTTTGCAAGGTGTCCCGATGAATGACGACCGCTGTCCGTGGTGCGGCACCGACCCCTTGTACAGCGCTTATCATGATGACGAATGGGGCGTGCCGGAATGGGACAGCCGCACCTTGTGGGAAAAGCTGATCCTCGACGGATTTCAGGCCGGGCTGGCGTGGATCACCATCCTGCGGAAACGCGACAATTTCCGCGCCGCATTCGTGGGTTTTCAGCCAGAACTCATCGCAACATGGGGCGACGCCGAAGTCACCCGCCTACTGACCGATCCCGGCATCATCCGCCATCGCGGCAAGATCGAGGGCACGATCAAAAACGCCCGCGCCTATCTGACCATTCAGGAAAAGCAGCCCTTCGCGGAATACCTCTGGACCCACCTTGACGGTCGCCCGCTTCAGAACCGCTTCACCGCAGGCCAGATTCCAACCGAAACCCCCACCTCGCAAGCCATGTCCAAGGCGCTGAAAAAGGCCGGTTTCACCTTTGTCGGCCCCACAATCGTCTATGCGTTCATGCAGGCTGTGGGCATGGTCAACGACCACATCGTCACATGCCCCGCCCACGCCCGCGTCGCGACCCTTGCACAACGGCCGTGACGCGCTGGCCCTGCTACCCCATTCATTTGCTCACAAATATCCTCTGGGGGTGAGCCGCAGGCGAGGGGGCAGACAGCCCCCTGTAACCTATCCCCCGGCACCGTCCGTCGGAATGACCGGGGGTGCGGGGGCCGAGCCCCCGCTTTCACTTCGCCATCAGCGCCGCCAACACCGCCTTTGCCCCATCCGAATCCCACTCCGCCCCGCCGATAAGCCGGGCGACTTCCGTACCATCGGGCGAGACGATCAGCGTCACCGGCAGCCCCATCACGCCGATCTGATGCGCCAGCCCCGACTCCGGGTCGCGTAGCAGCACCACCGATTTCACGCCCGCCTCATCCACGAACCGCTTGATCGCCGGCACCGGATTCGGCCCTACCGCCACTGCCACCACCGCCACATCCGGCAATGCCGCCTGCAAACGGTCCAGCGCCGGCATTTCCGTCCGGCATGGCACGCACCACGTCGCCCAAAAGTTCACCACCATCCACTTGCCGCGATATTCCGTCAGCGAACGGGCGGCATCGCCCATATCCACCAAACCGGCGTCTGGCAAAACCTGCCCCTCCGCAATCACCAGCTTTTGCATGTCGCCCGTCAGCAACGCTGGATCGACGACCCCTGCCATGCCCGTGTTTGCACCCAGCAAAATCCCCGTATAAAGCAGCCACAGCAGTTTCCGCATCATTCCCCCAAAGGCCGCGCCCATGACCCCGAAAAACCCAACTGCCAACGCCATGTGGGGCGGGCGTTTTGCCTCTGGCCCAGATGCAATCATGACGGCCATCAATGCCTCCATCGGGTTTGACCAGCGGCTTTATTCGCAGGATATCGCAGGCAGCCGCGCCCATGCCGCCATGCTGGCCGCCACGGGTATCCTGACCGATAGCGATGCGGATGCCATCGGGGAAGGGCTGCTCACGGTGTTGTCAGAGATTGAGGGCGGCTCGTTCCAGTTTCGCACCGATCTGGAGGACATTCACATGAACGTGGAATCCCGGCTGAAGGAAATCATAGGCGAACCCGCAGGCCGCCTGCACACCGCCCGCAGCCGCAACGATCAGGTCGCCACCGACTTCCGCCTTTGGGTCCGCGACC
>JBDSXE010000544.1:0-4307 GCA_039926325.1 Paracoccaceae bacterium
CAAGTTCGACGATGTGGTCGACCATTCCGGCGTTGCCCATCGTATGCGCCTGCCGCCCGGCCAGATACACCATACCCTTGCCCGCGCCGCCGCCAGTAAAGCCGATATCGGTCATCAGCGCCTCTCCCGGTCCGTTCACGACGCAACCGATGATCGACAGGCTCATCGAGGTGGTGACATGCGCCAACCGCTCCTCCAGCGCCGCCACCGTCTTGATCACGTCGAACCCCTGCCGCGCGCAGCTTGGGCAAGAGATGATCGTGACCCCGCGATGCCGCAGCCCGAGCGATTTCAGGATCTCGAACCCGACCTTCACTTCTTCCACTGGATCGGCGCTAAGGCTTACGCGGATCGTGTCGCCAATTCCCATCCACAGCAGGTTGCCCAAGCCAATCGCAGACTTGACGGTGCCGGATGTCAGTCCTCCGGCCTCGGTAATCCCCAGATGGATCGGCGCATCCGTCACGCCCGCCAGCTGTTGATAGGCCGCCGCTGCCATGAACACATCCGACGCCTTCACCGAAATCTTGTATTCGCGGAAATCGTTATCCTCTAGCAGCCGGATGTGGTCCATCGCTGACTCGACCATCGCATCCGGGCAAGGCTCGCCGTATTTCTCCAGCAGATGTTTTTCCAGCGACCCGGCATTCACGCCGATCCGGATCGAACAGCCATGATCCTTGGCCGCCTGCACCACATCACGCACCCTTTTGGCGTTCCCGATGTTCCCCGGATTGATCCGCAGACAAGCTGCCCCCGCCTCCGCCGCCTCAATCGCCCGCTTGTAGTGAAAGTGGATATCCGCCACGATCGGCACCGGGCTTTCGGCCACAATCTCGCGCAATGCCCGCGTGCTTGCCTCGTCCGGCGTGGAAATCCGCACAATGTCCGCACCAGCGACCGCACAGCGTTGCACCTGCTCGATCGTGGCCTTCACGTCGTGCGTCAGGGTATTCGTCATCGTCTGCACGGAAATCGGCGCATCACCACCGACCAAAAGCTTGCCGACCCTGATCTGTCGCGACACGCGACGTTCGATATTGCGCCAGGGGCGGATCGGATTGTGGGTCATGGCAAACTCCATCGCGTCTACAGCCTAAATAGGCCAGCCTGCAGTGCGCGGCAACCGCCGCCACGCAAATCTGATCAGGGCCAAATCTGATTAAGGCCAAATCTGATTAAGGTTTGGGTGCCGTCGCCGTGGCATCCGCCACATTCACGAACTGCGCCAGATCGGCATCGCCGGTAAGATCCGCCAGCGCATAGCTCTGCGTCAGCGCGTCAGCCGCCAAAGACACGTTCTTGACGACCTGTGCGCCCGGTGCTGCCGGCCCATAAGTCTTGCCATTGACCGCGAAATAAACCGAGCCGGAATTGCCGGACCTCAGCAACGGGGCCTGCTGCAGCGCCGGAACCGTGTAGCGTTCACCCGCATCCAGAATCTTCTCGAACAGCACAGTGCCATCTGCGGCCGAAACTCGCACCCAGGATGGTCGAACCGCGAAAACCTCGACCCCCGGTGCGCCGTTCGCCACGACCTGCACCGGCACATCACCGGAAACTGCTGCGGCGACGGCTTGATCAATCGCACTGCCTTCGGCGCCAGTTGTTGTCGGCACGATATTCGGATTGATCGACGCGATCGGCCCATCACGCGAAGTCATCACCGGCACATCCAACGCGGCTGGCCGATACAACCGATCCGCCTGCGTACCGTCATCGCCATTTGCCGCGACCTGATTGGGGTCCGCAGGCGCAGACCGCACCAGCGGAGCATCGCCTTTCACGTTCCCTAGCGGATCAATCTCTGCCACTACCGATGGCGCTTCGTTGACGGGGGCCAGTTGCACGCGCTGCACTTCTTGCAACACCGACCAGCCGCCATAACCAAGCGCGCCGATCAGGGCGATCAGGACCGCCAACGACCCGACGGCACCCGGCTGAACCTGGGCGAACATGCTTTCGGCACGGGGAATAAAGCTGGCATGGACAAACGGATCGCGATTTTCGTGCGCCAAAGCCCTGCTGCGCGCCGCCGACATCGTCGCGGTAGAGGCTGCTGCCGACATGCCGTGTGCCACTTCGAAATTCGCTTCCTTGCAGAACCGGGCGAATGACACGTCCGGGTCCATCCCCAGATATCGCGCATAGGACCGGACATAGCCGGCCACAAAACCCTGAGTCTCGAACGCCGAAACATCGGCGTTCTCAATGGCAGCAATATAGGTGGCTTTGATCTTCAGCTCGCGCTGCACGTCCAGCAAGGACTTGCCAAGCGTTGCACGTTCACCGCGCATAAGATCACCCAGACGTAGCTCAAAGTCGTCAAAGCCCTTCGGCTTGTCAACTTCTGCCGTCGGAGCTTTGGACCTCCGCCCGATCATGCGCACTGCCCCATGCTTGCCCCGTTTAAGTCTTGGCCGTCCCAACAGACGACTCATCCCGGTTCCTATTTCGCAAACGCTAACACAGGGCAAGCCATATTGCATATGCGAGAAACCCTATGCCGAGACCTCGGCGCGATTTAGCGCACAATGCTGCCAAAGAGCATCTATCGCCTTTACAAGATGATCGATCTGGATCGAATCATGCACGGGCGACGGGGTAAAACGCAGCCGTTCAGTGCCACGCGGCACGGTCGGATAGTTGATCGGCTGCACATAGATTCCATAATGGTCCAGCAGCATATCCGAAAGCATCTTGCAATGGATGGGGTCGCCCACATGCACCGGCACAATATGCGTACCGTGATCTATGATCGGCAGTCCCAACCCCTTTAACCGCATCTTCAGGATTCGCGCGTTCAACTGTTGTGAGTCGCGCAAGTTCTGGGCGGTCTTCAAAATCCGAACCGATGTGGCAGCACCGGCCGCTACGGCAGGCGGTAGCGAGGTTGTGAAAATGAACCCTGGTGCATAAGAGCGTACCGCGTCGATCATCTTTGCACTTGCAGCAATATAGCCGCCAAAAACCCCATAAGCCTTGGCCAAAGTGCCGTTGATGATGTCGATCCGCCCCATTTGGCCATCGCGCTCGGCAACCCCTGCCCCACGCGGCCCGTACATGCCGACCGCATGCACCTCGTCGATATAGGTCAGCGCGCCAAACTCGACCGCCAGATCACAGATCGCCTTGATCGGCCCGAAATCGCCATCCATCGAATAGATCGATTCGAACGCAATCAGCTTTGGCGTCGCCGGATCATCCGCCGCCAGCAGCGCCCGCAGATGTGCCATGTCATTGTGCCGGAAAACGCGCTTTGCCCCGCCGTTGCGCCGGACACCCTCGATCATTGAGGCGTGGTTCAGCGCGTCAGAATAAATGATCAGTCCGGGAAACAGCTTGGGCAGCGTCGAAAGCGTTGCATCATTGGCGACGTAGGCCGAGGTAAAGATCAGCGCCGCCTCTTTGCCGTGCAGATCGGCCAGTTCCGCCTCCAGCCGTTTGTGGTGAACCGTGGTGCCCGAAATGTTGCGCGTGCCGCCCGATCCCGCCCCGGCGGTATCCAGCGCGTCATGCATCGCCGCCAGCACGTCCGCGTTCTGACCCATCCCCAGATAATCGTTGCCACACCACACAGTTATGTCGCGCGGCGCGCCGTCGGGGTGATGCCATATCGCCTGCGGAAAGGCCCCGCGCTGCCGCTCTACATCAATAAACGTCCGATAGCGCCCTTCGTCATGCAGACGGTTCAAGGCGGCATCCAGCGCGGTATCATAGGTCATCTGAGCATCTCCACTTCGCAGGTCATCCTACACCGCAGGATGACCACCGCCTTGATCTGCCTCAAATTGCAGCAAGACGACATTGGTCATTTTGCCGCTAGGCTGACAAGCGACCAAGGTCGGGCTGGTTACTTGCCCGGCCCGATTTCCAGCACGATCACACAAGGCTCGCCACCTTTGCGAGCCGCATCGCAACCCTTCAACACCGCCACCGCCGCACTCGTCGCATCCGGCAGACCGCTCAACGCCACGGCAGACGGGACGGGCGAGCCGTCACGCAAAAATCCCTCGTTGGGTGCGATCGCAAGGGCTGCAAAACCCTCGGTCCCCGGCACGAAAACCGCCAGCGCCTGCTTGTTGTGCTGCACCAGCCGCAACGTCGTCAGCTCGTTTTCAGTCAGGAACGGATAGACATACAGGGTAATCTTCTGACCACCCAGCTTGGCCATTTCGGTCGGCACCGTTTGCGCCGCAACGCCACTTGCCAAACCCGCCACCAACGCCAGACCCAACACAAAACCCTTGACCATACTTTATCTCCGAAAAGCAAAACCCAGCCGCTTCTAACCCAAGGCGCTGGCT
>JBDSXE010000545.1:0-2824 GCA_039926325.1 Paracoccaceae bacterium
CGATCTTCGCCAGCACCTCGTCGGTCGAAGGCCAGTCAAACCCCACCCGCGCCGCCCGTTTTTGCAGTTTCACAGCCCGCGTCAACGCAGGCAGCCCCATCGCCACCCCGTCGAGCACGCGGGCCGGACCGCGTTCCGCTGCCTTGATCCGCTCCCAATCCACCGTCTGTTGCTCTGGCGTCTTGTCGCGGGATTCGTCGCCAAAGACATGCGGGTGCCGGGCCAGCATCTTGTTGCTGATCGCGCGCACGACATCATCAAAACTGAACAACCCCGCCTCGTCGGCCATCCGGGCATGGAAAACCACCTGCAACAACAGATCGCCCAATTCCCCCGGCAGCTCGTCCCAGGCTTGCCGTTCGATCACATCGGCCACCTCGTGCGCCTCTTCGACCGTATAGGGGGCTATGCTGGCGAAAGTCTGTTCGACATCCCACGGACAGCCTGAAACCGGGTCGCGCAGCCGCCGCATGATCTCGATCAAGCGGTCAATGCCGCCGTTCACATCACGGACAACGGCGTCGGAAGTAGCGTCAGGCATTGCAGCGACCCTCATTTTCCGGTTTGATCAAACCCCAGCCATCAGGAGTAAACCATGCCCGTCCTCAACCGTATTGCCGCTTATGCCGAGGAAATGAAGGGCTGGCGACGTCACCTGCACGCGAATCCCGAACTGTCCTACGACTGCCACAACACCGCCGCCTATATTGCGGACCGCCTGCGCGAAATCGGCGTTGACGAAATCCATCAGGGCATCGCTAAAACCGGCATCGTCGCCATCATCAACGGCCAAGGTGCCGGCGACACCATCGGCCTGCGCGCTGACATGGACGCGCTGCCAATTGCCGAAATCACGGGTGCCGAATACGCCTCTACCATTCCCGGAAAAATGCACGCCTGCGGTCATGATGGCCATGTGACAATGCTGTTGGGTGCCGCGAAATACCTGTGCGAAACCCGCCGCTTCACCGGCCGCGTCGCCCTGCTGTTCCAACCGGCAGAAGAAGATGGGGCAGGGGGTCAGGCGATGGTCCAGGAAGGTGTCATGGACACGTTCGCGATCAGCCAAGTTTACGGCATCCACAACGCCCCCAACGTCGCCTTCGGCCATTTCCTGACCACGCCGGGCGCGCTGATGGCCTCTGTCGATACCGCGTTCGTCTACATCACCGGCAAGGGCGGCCACGGTGCCAACCCGCACGAATGCGTCGATCCCGTCGTAGCCGTCGTAGGTATGGTCAGCGCGATCCAGACCATCATCCCCCGCAACGTCTACGCGCTGGACGAGGCGGTGATCTCCGTCACGCAGATCCACACCGGCACGGCGAGCAACATCATCCCCGAAGAGGCGATGTTCTGCGCCACCATCCGCAGTTTCAAACCCGAAGTCCGTGCTCTCTTGAAAAAGCGATTTCACGAGATCGTCGAAGGCCATGCCTCCGCCTACAACGTCACCGCGCGGATCGACTATGACTGGGGCTATCCCGCCACGGTCAATCACCCCGATCAAGCCGCATTCGCCACCAGAGTCGCCGCCGAAATCGTGGGCGATGATGCAACCGACGGCAATGCCAACCGCGAAATGGGGTCAGAGGATTTCTCTTATATGCTGGAAGCCCGCCCCGGCGCTTACCTGTTCATGGGCACTGGGCCCGGCGCTGGCCTGCACCACCCCGCCTTCGACTTCAACGACGAGGCCGCCCCCATCGGTGCCAGCTTCTTCGCCCGCCTTGTCGAACGCGCTCAGCCGTTACCTTGACGCAACATCGGCACAACCGCAAACCCGATCTGCCCGGTCAGCCCCAACGCGCCGGGCAGCGTGCCCCACCCGCTGACAAAGCCACCCGCAGTCTGGCCGAACAGCAGCACTGACAACCCCAGTTCGGCAATCATCAGTATCCCGAACGCCAATGCCCCCATTCCGACCCGTTGCAGGACATCGAGCGGCCAGCGCAGCAGCACCCAACCTGCCACGAACCATGACCAAATCAGAATGATCGGCACCTCCAACGCTACGGCCAGCACCGCCCCAAGGTGTGGGGCCAGCACCAGCACCCGCACCATCCCGATGACAAATGCCACCGCGAACACCGCGCCAAAATAGGCCACCGCTGGCCGCAACACACCCATGCCCGCACTTTCCGGAAGGACTGGCCTCAACGCGTTCGGCCCGTTAGTCTGACCCTATCACCGAACCGGCCAGCCCGCCACGGCCCCCAGTTACAGGCCCTTGCCATGAAAACACTTTTCGTTCTCGCATTTCTAGCCACGCCCGCATTTGCCGACGATTTCATCTATTTTCACTCCCCCACCGGCAACATCAACTGCGCTCTGATGTCAGGCGACTATGCGGGCGTGCGCTGCGACATGAAGTCGTTCACGCCCAACTTCCGCAATCCGCCTGCCGATTGCGACCTCGACTGGGGCGACAGCTTCGGCATCGGCCCCAATGAGCGGCGCGGCTCGTTGCTGTGTCATGGCGACACCGTGATCGACCCCGGCTCGATGGAACTTGGCTACGGAGCGTCGGCCACCTTGGGCGAATTCACCTGCACGTCAGAGAAATCGGGAATGACCTGCACCAACGCCCGTGGCCACGGCTTTGCCATCTCCAAGGCGAAACAGAAGCTGTTCTAAGCCGACCTGCATCATTCATTTGCTCAAAAATATCCCACAGGGGTCCGGGGGTGTGAAACCCCCGGCTTCCTTTGCAAGGCTACCCAGAACATTTGATCAAATTCTTCTGGACCTTCCCGCACCATCAGGTATCTTGCGCTCCAATCGTATTGACTGGAGATTCAAAATGTTTGCCCCGGCCCCGACT
>JBDSXE010000546.1:0-4306 GCA_039926325.1 Paracoccaceae bacterium
CATTGTAGACCGCATCGCCGTCACGTTCGGCATAGCCGACCGTCAGGCCACAGCGGGCGGTGCGGGTCATCTGGGCCAGCGTTTTATGCCATGCGCCGCCACGCGGCTGGGCGAAGGCGGGGATGTGATCGTGATTGTAGCCGGGCAGGTAAACCTCTGGTGCGACAAGCATTTTTGCACCGATGGCGGCGCTGGCGATCAGGGCGGCTGAGAGGGCTGCGTAGGCGGCATCAACATCGCCTGCGGGTGAGGGGCCTTGCCAGAGGGCGAGTTTCATAGGTGGCTCCGGTTGCGGAAACGGTCGGCGGAGCAAAGCCTTATGTGGCGGAACTGGCAAGGTGCGAATGCGATGGCATTGGTTAGGATGGTCCTAATCAATGCCATCGACGCTGGGTCATTTCCGCATAAAGTCACCGATCGCGGCAAGTTCGTCTTGGCGAACCTCGTGTCCGCCGTTGTGCAAATACAGTTGGGTCGCGCTGCCTTGGGCGCGGAAATATTGGTCCAGCGATTGCGTCAGCGGCAGGGGGCAGATCGGATCGCTTCTGCCAGCGGTAATGAGGATAGCGGTCGCCTTTAAGGTGGGGTTGGCGGCGGGCGTCCACGGGACCAGCGGGTGCATCAGGACGGCGCGGTCAAACAGGTGGGGTTCGGACAGCAGGACCGATGCGAGGATGTTCGCGCCGTTGGAATAGCCGAGGCCGTAGATCGCAGAACCCTGATTGGCGGCGATGTGGGCGCGGATGAATGCGGCCATTTTGGTGGTGCGAGCGGCGAGGTCGGGCATGTCGTAGACGCCCTCGCCTGTGCGGCGGAAAAAGCGGTTGGCACCGTGTTCGGAGATGTCACCGCGTGGTGAGATGATGCCAGCTGCGGGTAGGGTCTGTTCGATCAGGCCGAAGAACTGATGTTCGTCACCGCCGGTGCCGTGGAATGCGAAAACCAGCGGTGCGCCGGGGACGGGGGGTTTGGCGAGGTGATGATAAAGGGTCGTGGACATGGTGGTTCCTTTCGGGGGACGGACCGGCCAGATTGCGCTGGCCGATTTTGCCTGATCAGTCCTTGATCGGCGTCAGGATCTGCTCCAACTGTCCGCGCAAGTGGGCGTGTTGGGTCGGCAGTTGCAGCGCCTGACCCAGATGGGCGGTGTCTTCGTCGCGGTCAAAGCCGGGCTCATTCGTCGCCACCTCGAACAAAACGCCGCCGGGGGTGCGAAAGTAGATCGCCCAGAAATAGTCGCGGTCGATCACCGGAGTAACCTGGAAACCGGTGTCCAGAAGGGCCTTGCGAACCTCTAGCTGTGCGGCACGGTTTTCAACGGCGAAGGCGACATGGTGGACGGAACCGGCACCTTGGCGGGCGGGCGCGGAACCGGGCAAAACCTCGACGTCGACGAAGTCGGCACCGTTGCCGTTGATGGCGTAACGGGTCAGGTCGCCTTTGCGGTCGGCCTCTTGGTAGCCCATGAATTTCAACAACTCACCCGTGGCTCCGCCGTCGCGCAGACGCATGGTTACACCGTGGAAGCCGTGGACGCCCTCATCGGTGGGCACGGTACCTGCGAAGGCGGGGCGGGTATCGCCATCAACCTCGGTCAGCGCAAAGCCATCGCCATCGGGGCCAAAGAAGCGCAGGCGCTTTTCACCAAACACCTCTTGGTCTTGCAGGCCAGCGGTGCCGTAGTTGCCAAGACGGTCTTTCCAGTAGCCAAGCGTGCCTTTGGGAACCGAGAACACGGTTTCAGCAACCTCTCCTGCGCCACGACGTCCGGGGCCGATGTTGGGGAAGGGGAAGTAGGTCATCACCGAACCGGGAGAGCCAACTTCGTCGCCGTAATACAGGTGATAGACGTCGGGGGCGTCGAAATTGACGGTTTTCTTGACGCGGCGCAGGCCGAGCGTTTTGGTAAAGAAGTCGTTGTTTTGTTGGGCATCCGCCGCCATCGAGGTGACGTGGTGCAGTCCTTTGATCTGGGTCAGCATGATCGGGTTTCCTTTGCCGGGGAGTGGTTGGCCCGGCTGCGACATGAAATGGACTCTGGGCCGCCAAAACAGAATAAGCGTAATGTTGCATATATTATTGCGCTGAGTGTAATAATGGCGAGATGGGAGAGTTGGAATCCATCCGATGCTTTTTGGCGGTGGCAGAGCTTCGCAGCTTTTCAGCGGCGGCGCGGCAGCTGGCGATGACGCCTGCCTCTGTGACCCGCACAGTCGCGGCGCTTGAAGAACGGTTGGGCGTGCAGTTGTTGCTGCGGACGACGCGGCAGGTATCGTTGACATCGGCGGGCGCGGTTTACGCAGCGCGGGTCGCGCCTTTGGCGGGCGAATTGGCGCAAGCGGTGCAAGAAACGCAAGAGTTGCACGGCGTGACGACCGGCATCATCCGGGTGTCTGCGCCGATGTCGTTGGGGTTGAAGGTGCTGCCGGCGGTGCTGTCGCAATTTGCCACAGTGCATCCGCAAACTCATGTGGCGTTGACGCTGTCGGACGGGTTTGTCGATATCGTCGACGAAGATTTCGATCTGGCAATCCGGATTTCCGGGCCGCCCACTGACAAATCAACGGTGTGGCGCAAGATCTGCCTTGTCCCACGGATGCTGGTGGCGGCCCCGGCGTATTTGCTGGCACACGGTGTGCCCATGACGCCGAACGACCTGAGCGGCTATGCCTGCCTCAGTTACGGCGAGGATGCGCGGGATGAGGTATGGGTGCTGACGCGGGCCGGGGTGCAGCATAGCCACAAGGCGCAAGGCAGTTTCAGCGCGAACAACGGCGATCTGCTGGCGCGGTTGGCAGCGCAGGGCGAGGGGATCGCCATGCTGCCGCGTTTCATCGTAGCGGATGATCTGCAAAGCGGGGTGCTGGCTCAGGTGCTGCCGGAATGGTCGCCGCCTGATATATGGCTGACGCTGTTCTACCCGCCCTACGACAGGCTGCCGCTGCGGGTGCGGACATTCTCCGACTTCTTCGAGGTGCATGTAAAGGACACGCGGCCGCTGTGATCAGCGGACCAAAGCACTGGGGTAAACCATGCAATCTTCGGCGCAAAAGCCGATGCGGATGGGCTCACCGGTAGTGAAAAGCCGCTCGCCACTGTTTGGGCGCACGACCATGACGGGGCCAACCGGGGTGTTGATGCGGTAGTGGTTTTCAGCGCCCATATGAATCGCGCCCTCAATTGTACCGGCAAATTGGTTGGCACCTACAACGAGGTCGTCATCGTCAATGTGGCCGAGCGTTATGCGTTCGGGGCGGATGCCGACGCTGACCTGCGTGTCGTCCTCGACGCCAGTGTTGCCGATGGTCAGGACCAGCCCGTTGTCCAGTACGACGTTGGCGAAGGGGCCGTGGTGGGTGTCCTTGATCGTGCCGTCAAGCCAGTTGCTGCGGCCCATGAAGCTGGCGACGAAACGGGTGGCGGGTTTTGAGTAAATCTCGTCAGGCGCACCCTGCTGGTCGATCCGGCCACGGTTCATCACGATGATGCGGTCGGCGAGACCCATCGCCTCGTCCTGATCATGCGTCACGACGATGGTGGTAGAGCCTACGGCGGTCAGGATTTCCTTTAGCTCGACACGCAGTTCCTCGCGCAATTTGGCATCCAACGCCGAAAGGGGTTCATCCAGCAACACCAGCCGGGGCTTGGTCGCCAGAACGCGGGCAAGCGCGACGCGCTGTTGCTGACCGCCGCTGAGTTGTTGGGGCCGACGGTCGCCATAGCCTGCAAGCTGCACAAGGCGCAGCATTTCTTCGATGCGGGGGGCGATTTCGGCTTTCGGCCATTGCCGGTGTTTCAGACCGTAGGCGATGTTTTGGGCAACGGTCATATGGGGGAACAGCGCGTAATGCTGGAACAACAAGCCGACGTTGCGTTCATAGGGGCGCTTGCCGACCATAGACTCGCCGCCGATTTCAATGCTGCCGTGATCCGGGTCTTCAAACCCCGCGATAAGGCGTAGGGTTGTGGTCTTGCCACAGCCGCTGGGGCCGAGCAGGGCCACAGTCTCACCGGCCGCCGCCGAAAAGCTGATGCCATCGACTGCGGCAAGATTGCCGAACGATTTGGTCACGGACGCAAAGCGGATGACGGTTTCGGGCATGGGTCCAGCTTTCAACGAAAGACGCCCTGACCGATTGCGCGGTTCAGGCCGATGAGTTTTTCAAGGATCACGATCAGCAACACCGTCATCGCCATCAGCATCACCGAGGCCGCCGCAATCGACAGGTCGAAATTGGCGCGCATACTGCTGATCAGGGCGATGGGCAGGGTATAGGTCTTGGCGTCGGTCAGCATGATTGACACG